>NZ_BAAADJ010000015.1 GCF_039522365.1 Bacillus carboniphilus
AACTAAATCCGGTACCCCGTACCCTTCAAAAAATTGTTCTACTACCTGCTTTTTCATATCATACGAATACTTTTTTTGTCCCATTTTTTCCGCCTCCCCATTACTCACTTTAACATGTAACAAGTGTGCGGACTTCTAAAAGTGTCTACTATATAGGTACATTATCACGATTTTAGTGCGAATAATAAATTTTGAGTGCGAATTTACCATCTCGGCACAAAAACCACATGAGGCAACAACAATGTACCACCATATATAGAACGTTTCCCACTCAAACCAACATATACTATACCACTTCAAAAAGAGGTGGATGACAATGACAGTAATTAACACTTACAAATGGTTTTTAAACAAACCCTACAATGTCGACACAGTTATAGAGAATGTAAAGAAACACTGGCGAAATAAAGAAGAAAGCTACAATTCAGAGAACGAGTTAAAACAAATCCTATTGGATCATGGTTTGAATTTCCGAGAAGATTCAGGAAAAAAAATAATGAAAAGGTTGCAAGAAATAAAAGTTTGGAGTTTAATAAAAAAGTATTGTTTAAAATACAGAAGAATTTGGCATGGGCCAGATGTCCCGATTTTTATCCTTCCTATCGATACAAACAACAGACAGCTAATGAAGGATACAAACGGAAAGTCGGGCGTTGCATTCCCTGCCGCACTATTCTTATTCCTTTCAGACATTCCAACCGAAAAAGAAATAGAAGCTCTATTCGTGCATGAATATCATCATGTATCGAGATTCCATGCGTTAAAGAAAAAGAGCTATATGACTTTACTAGATTCCATTGTGATGGAAGGTTTGGCGGAGCATGCAGTGTTAGAATACTGCGGGGAAAATTATATTACAAAATGTAATAAGATCTATTCTGAAGAACAGTTGAAAAACTGGTGGAAACGTTGGTTTTACCCAAATCTTTCGACAAGAAGAGAAAAAAAATTACACGATTCGCTAATGTATGGTAGAAAAATGTTTCCATTCATGGTAGGATATTCAGTAGGCTTTTTTTTAATTTCAGAATTCAGAAAAAAAGAAAACTTTTCTACAAAAACATTTATTGGAGAACCGGCGGAAACATTCTTGTCATATATCGACGAAATCTCCTAGTAAATCAATCTATTAAAGGTTTCTTTTAAATATTCTAAAAATAGGAAAAAGTTATATGTGAAAAAAGTATTGCTTTTGTAATGAAACTGTAATAGTATGAAAGTCAAATGAAACAATTGACTGAATAATTCAAAAAAGTAAAAGTAAGAGGTGTCCCTATGAGCGGAAAAACAACAACTCAATCTGAAGCACCTTTGCTTGAGGTTAAGAACTTAGAAACTGCTTTTAAAATTGATGGCCAGTACCACAATGCAGTAGACAATGTATCCTTTAACGTAAAGCCACGTCAAATTGTCGGAATAGTTGGTGAATCCGGCTGTGGAAAGAGTGTAATGTCACTTTCCATTATGAAGCTTTTGCCAAAAGAAAATGGTAAGATTCGCAGTGGTGAAATTAAGTTCGCTGGAACAAACCTTGAAAACATGACCGACAAACAAATCAATAAGATCCGTGGTAAGGATATGGCCATGATCTTCCAAGAACCGATGACAGCACTAAACCCAGTGTTCTCAATCGGGTACCAAATAGAAGAAGTATTACACAACCATATGACCATTTCTAAGAAGGAAGCTCGCTTAAAATCTATCGCTCTATTAAAGAGTGTTGGGATTTCTCGCCCAGAAAAGATAGTTGAAGAGTATCCTCACCAACTCTCTGGTGGAATGCGTCAACGTGTCATGATCGCAATAGCCATTGCATGCCAACCAAAGTTACTTATTGCCGATGAGCCTACTACAGCGTTGGATGTAACTGTACAAGCCCAAATCTTAGAGCTACTAAAAGAAATCCAATCTGTAAATGACATGGCTATCATCATGATTACCCATGACCTTGGTGTGGTAGCTGAGATTTGTGATGAAGTTATCGTTATGTATGCAGGTAGAGTAGTAGAAAAGACTGATGTCGATACATTGTTCCATGATCCTAAACACCCATATACTGAATTACTAATGGGTGCAATTCCTAAGCTTGATGAAGAGAAAGAGGAACTTGCAACGATTAAAGGTATTGTTCCTTCATTAAAGAATATGCCTAGTACGGGTTGTAGATTCGCAGCTCGCTGTCCAAAAGCCATGCCTGAATGTACACAAATTACTCCGCAACTTGGAGAAACAGATGAAGGGCATGAGGTTGCTTGCTTACTCTATGAAACTAGCAGGCCGAAAGAAGGGATGAACGTATCATGAGCACCTTAGAAAAAGATTTGAATCAAAAGGAGAACTTACTAGAAGTTCAAAACCTGAAAACTCACTATCCAATCAAGGGTGGGTTCTTTAGAAGAACTGTCGCTACTGTTAAGGCTGTTGATGACATCTCCTTTGAAATAAAAAAAGGTGAAACATTAGGTCTTGTAGGTGAGTCTGGTTGTGGTAAATCAACAGCTGGCCGAACTATATTAAGACTATTAAAGCCGACAGATGGAAAAATCATTTTCGATGGTGATGATATTACTAATTTATCAGGGACGAAATTACGAGAAGCAAGAAAAGATTTTCAAATGGTATTCCAAGATCCTTACGCTTCACTTAACCCTACACAAATGGTAGGAGATATCATTGCTGAACCAATTTTGAATTATACAAGACGAAATAAGGCAGAACTAAAGAAAGAAGTAATGGAACTTCTTGAAAAAGTAGGTCTACCTGAAGATGCTTACTACAAGTATCCTCATGAATTTTCTGGTGGACAACGTCAGCGTATCGGTATTGCAAGAGCATTAGCTTTAAGGCCGAAGCTCATTATTGCGGACGAGCCTGTATCAGCACTTGACGTTTCTGTACAATCACAAGTTTTGAACCTACTAAAAGAGCTACAAGATGAATTTGATTTAACTTTCTTATTCATTGCCCACGATTTAAGTGTAGTAAAACACATGAGTGATCGTATCGGTGTTATGTACTTAGGGAATATGGTTGAACTTGCAGACAAGAAGAGCCTATATGATGAACCACTTCATCCGTATACACAAGCTCTAATTTCAGCCATCCCTGAGCCAGACCCAAGAAAGAAGAAAGAAAGAATCATACTTCAAGGTGATGTACCGAATCCAACGAACCCACCTACTGGATGTCCGTTCCACACAAGATGTCCAATGGCTAAAGAGGAGTGTTCGAAAGTTAAACCAACCTTGAAGGAGGTGAAGCCTGGACATAAGGTAGCATGTATTCTTTATGATTGATACTTTAAAATTATTATCCTATGGGGGGAAAACAACAATGAACTTCAAAAAGTCATCATTTTTATTGATGGTCATGATGCTAGTTCTTTCATTGTTCCTAGCTGCTTGTAGCGGTGGCGACGATGATTCAAAACCAGCAGATGATTCAAACACACAAGATGAAAACAACGAGGGTTCTGATGAAGGAACTTCTAATGGTCCTGTAGAGGGCGGAACACTTACTTATGCAATGGAAGGTGAATTCGAAGGTCTTTTAGACTTTGCATTCTACGGAATCGCTTCTGATGCAGAAATCTTAGCTTTCATTAACGAAGGTATGTACTCTTATGATGAAAACCTTCAACCAATTCCTTGGTTAGCTGATTGGACAGTGTCTGAAGATAACAAAACTTATACTTTCACACTAGTTCAAGATGATATTAAATGGCACAATGGTGAAACTTTAACAATGGAAGATTGGGTGTTTGCATTAGAAACTCTTGCACATCCTGACTATACTGGTCCACGTTACGTTAACGTTCAAGACGTAGTGGGTGCTGAAGAGTTCCACGCTGGAGAAGCTGACAGCATTTCTGGTTTAGTTCTTTCTGAAGACAAGCAATCTCTTGAAGTTACATTCAAAGAAGCTGCAATCAACAACTTAACAAACCTTTGGTCTTACCCAATGGCTAAATCAGCATACGATGGTATTGCTGTAGCAGATATGCAAGAATCTGCACCAGTTCGTAAAAACCCAGTTGGTGTTGGTCCTTTTAAAGTGAAAAACATCCTACCTGGTGAGTCTGTTGAAATGGTTAAACACGAAGACTACTGGAGAGGTGCTCCACACCTTGATAGTGTTATCGTAAAAGTAATCGATAGTGCATTAACAGTTGGGGAATTAGAAACTGGAAACATTCATATGACTGCTTTCCACCCATCTATCCTTGATCAAGTTAAAGCATTAGATAACGTTGAGATCATTGAAGTTCCTGGTCTATCTTACTACTATGTTGGTTTCAAACTTGGTAAGTGGGATGGAAGCAAAAACGTTATGGATCCAAACAGCAAGTATGCTAACAAGCAATTACGTCAAGCAATGCTATATGCAATCAACCGTCAAGAATGGGTAGACGCATTCTTCAGTGGTTTAGGTGGTCCTGTAAATACTCCAAGTCCATCTGCTCACTGGATTACTGCTTCTGACGATGAGCTACCAAACAACTACACATTTGATCCAGCAAAAGCTGAAGAACTTCTTGATGAAGCTGGTTATGTAGATGTTGATGGTGATGGTTTCCGTGAAGATCCAAATGGGGATCAATTCGTAATCAACTTTGGTCACTATGACACTGGTAACCCAACTTTCGAAGCACGTGCTAGAGCAATTACTCAATACTGGCATGATGTTGGTCTAAACGCTGAGTTAGTTATGACAGAAGTAAACCTTTACTATGATATGATCGAAAAAGATGATCCTACAATCGAAGTATTCTACGGCGGTTGGGGAACTGGTGCTGACCCAGATCCATCTGCACTATGGGCTGAAGATGCACTTTGGAACTACCCACGTTGGGTAAATGAAGATGCAGATCAACTTTTAGCAGATGCATTAAACATGGATCTTCTAAAAGATGCTGATGGAAACATCGATAACGACAAGCGTAAAGAAATTTATGTACAATGGCAATCAATTGTAAACGAAGAACTACCTTTACTTCCAATTATGGAACTTACTGATGCATGGGCTGTAAACTCTAATGTTAAAGGTATTACTTTTGGCGTTAACGGTACAAACCCAGCAAACGAGTGGTGGATCGAGGAGTAATTTTCTCCTCTTCCCCATCGCTTTTAACGATGGATAAGGAGAATGCATAATGATTAAGTACACACTACGAAGAATACTTGGAATGATTCCAATGCTTTTCCTTATCTCCATTGTAGTGTTTACCCTGGCTAAGTTAATGCCAGGGGATTCACTCAGTGGGGAAATAGATCCTACTAACACGGATCCCGAATACATCGAAATGATGAGGGAGAAGCTTGGATATAATGACCCGTTACCACAGCAATATTTCAACTGGATTACAGGAATCCTACAAGGTGAATTTGGGAAATCAACACGATACAAAATGCCTGCAGAAGAACTAATCTTAGAACGATTACCTAATACGATATTTTTAGGTTTCTCTTCATTAATAATCACCTACGTCATGGCATTTGCTATGGGCATTTACGCAGGACGAAAACCGTATACACTTGGAGATAACCTCATTGCAGGGTATAACTATCTCGGGTTTGCGATACCATCTTTCGTTGCTGCTGTTTTTTCAATCTATATTTTTTCATTTGGATTGGGATGGTTCCCTTCAAACGGATCAGTAGATATTCAATTAGAAAAAGGCACATTAGATTACTTTATTAGTAGATTACATCACGTAATTCTACCTGCACTATGTTTAGGGATGCTTAGTACAGCATCATATACACAGTTTTTACGAAATGACATCATTGAGAATAGTAGAAAAGACTTTGTACGTACTGCACGTGCAAAAGGTACGAAAGAATCTAAAATTTATAATGTACACATCTTAAGAAATTCAATTATTCCATTAGTAACTTTCTTAGGATTTGACCTTGTTTCATTAGTAGGTGGAGCAATTATCACAGAGACAATCTTCACTTATCCTGGAATTGGTCAGTTATTTCTAAATTCGGTAACAAACCGTGACTATTCAGTATTAATGGTATTAACATTAATGTTCACTTTCCTAGTATTGATTGGTAACTTGCTTGCTGACTTACTATATGGAATTGTGGATCCACGGATTCGGATAGAGTAGGAGGAATGGCAAATGGAACCTCAATTAGAAAAATCAACGGCAACCCAAGTTAAACCACCGAAAAGCATGTCTCCTTTCGCCATTGCCCGTCGTAAGTTTTTACGTAATAAACTAGCAATGATTAGTGTCTGCTTTTTGATTTTTGTATCTGTGATTTCTTTTTTAGCCCCATATATTACAACGGCTGACGTTGAACGTGTAAATATCGGATCCATGTCATTAGAGCCTTCTAGCGAACACTGGCTAGGTACTGATAAAAATGGACGAGATGTATTTACTAGATTACTATATGGTGGTCGAGTTTCACTACTTGTAGGTATTTCATGTACGTTAATTGTAATCACAATCGGAACAATTATCGGGTCAATTGCTGGTTATTTTGGCGGAGCGGTAGACAACTTGTTAATGCGCTTTACTGACTTCGTATTGAACTTCCCATTCTTAGTATTCGTAATTGTACTAAATACAATCCTTTTTGGAATAATTAGTGGTGTATGGGTTCTTATCCTTGTTATCGGATTCCTATCATGGGGTGGAGTTGCGAGGATTGTACGAAGTAAAATTCTCGCTGAGAAAGAAAATGAGTACATTTTAGCTGCAGTATCAATTGGTTGTAAACCATCAAAAGTTATCGTAAAACACTTATTACCAAACGTTCTTTCAACAATCATTGTACAAGCTACTCTACTATTTGCTGGTATGATTGTAGCTGAAGCTGGTCTGAGTTATCTCGGATTCGGTGTACCATCATCTACTCCAAGTTGGGGTAACATGTTGGCATTTGCGAATGAACCAGATGTGTTAAAAGATAAACTTTGGATGTGGGCACCTCCTGCACTAGCTATTGTATTCACAATCCTTTCTATCAACTTCGTTGGTGAAGGTTTAAAAGACGCATTTAACCCTAAATCTAATCGTTAAAATCTATCATACTTTGTATGGTAGATTTTTTTTTGCTTATTACATCAGATAGCTTGTACTAATCATCTATGGACAAACATAAATTTGAAGAAAATAGTTCATAAAGGATGAGATCATGAGCTACCGCATTTTTTTATTGTTAACTGGATTTGGTTTAAGTGTCGCCGGTGGTATTAGTACATTGGCTTATCTGAACTTATTGACTACAGGTCTAGAATTTCTAGATTATTTAATCTTTATAGCTACTAATATTGAATGCTTATTATTACCGATTGGTATAGCCTTTATTTGGTTCAGTATCTATATACCAAACCTTCGTCAAAAGGACTAATTTTTATAAAACTGGATAGATAGGAATATTTTTACTTCATCCTGCCCATACTTAGAGACATAAACAAAGGTTGCGAGGGGTGCAAGTATGTTATATCTCCACGACGTTTGGGTGAATTGGTTTGAAGGTGAAGAGAATGGATACAATGTCTGTCATTTTCATGAATGGAGGAAAGACGACAGTGTTGAACTGTTAGATCAGGTTCCATTACTAAAAGTAACACCTGAGATTTTTTCCTATATTGAAAACGATTTAGCTGAACTTCCCAAGCAGCTATTAGAAGACGTGTATCAAAAAGCATACTTAAGGAAGAATCATGAAAGAATTCAAGTAGATTATTGTTTTATTATTACAGATGGAATAGGGATTATGGCTGTTGATACAATCGGGTATAAGATACCTGTACGTAAAAGTCGGCTGATACCTCGTCAAGAACAGCTTGTGTATGACATGGTGGAAAACCAAGATCCTATTCATTTTGAACTACCTGAGACCAAAATACATAAAGAGTACCATATTCTCTCGCCGTCTCCGATGGATATGAATGGTTTGACCCGTAAAGAAAGACAATTGAAGCAGCTTCTTCTAATGGCAATGGACCAATTGAATACTTCCAAAAATGCTGCTGAAGTGCGCTATTGGCTGACAGAGTGGAATCCGGAGAATTATTTACAAAATCAAGGCCTAAGCTTTGATGACGCATGGTATAAGTTATACGAAGAAGTTAAAAATGGATGGTCGGACAAGCATAAAGTGTTATGTGAAAACATGATTAAAGGACAACCGTTCTTTGAGAAACTGTGGGAAATTGAAAATGGTTCTAAAGTAAATTAAAAGGCAGTGCCAATCGGGGCACTGCCTTTTACTATTACTTACGCTTACGCCCAAGACCCATGGCATTTTCCATCTTCTTAGCCATCTTACTAGCAATAGCATTCGCCTTTTGAGCGCCTTCATCTAAAATTTGATCTAATTCTTCAGAATCAATTAGTTCATAATAGCGTTGTTGAATTGGTGTCAAAGCATCCACCACAACTTGAGCTAAATCTCCTTTAAAATCACCGTAGCCTTTTCCTTCATACTTTTGAACAATTTCATCAATCGTTTCCCCAGAGAAAATGGAATAAATAGAAAGAAGGTTTGAGATACCTGGCTTATTTTCTTTGTCGTATTCCACAATCCCCTCTGAATCCGTAACAGCACTTTTAATTTTCTTTTCGATTTGTTTGGGTTCATCCAGTAAAGAGATAAATGCTTTTTGGTTAGGGTCAGATTTACTCATTTTTTTCAATGGGTCTTGAAGAGACATAACTCTTGCTCCAACTTTTGTGATTCTCACTTCTGGAATTGTAAAGATATCATTGTACTTCTTATTGAATCGTTCAGCTAAATCTCTAGTCAATTCTAGATGTTGCTTTTGATCTTCGCCTACAGGAACAATATCAGTGTTATAAAGAAGAATATCTCCAGCCATCAATGGAGGATAGGTAAGCAAGCCTGCAACTACAGCTTCTTTTCCCTGTGATTTATCTTTGAATTGCGTCATTCTTTCAAGCTCTCCAATATAGGAAACACATTGTAGCATCCAGCCTGCCTGGGCATGCGCTGGAACTTCAGATTGAATAAAGATAGTCGCTTTTTTCGGGTCAATACCTACAGCAATATACATAGCTGCTAGGCTTTTGATATTTTTTCTTAATTGTAATCTGTCTTGTGGAACGGTAATAGCATGTTGATCTACGATACAAAAGAAACAATCGTAGTCGTTTTGTAGTTCAACAAATTGCTTCATTGCACCGATGTAGTTTCCAAGTGTAATCGTTCCACTTGGTTGAATACCAGAGAATATGCGTTTCATTACTTTCACCTCAAAGTTATTTTCTCTTACAAATAAAAAAACCACTCATCCCTAAAAACAAAGGGACGAATGGTTTGAATTCCGCGGTACCACCCTAATTGCCAAATTGGCCTCTCAAATGCTCTGTAACGTGAGCTTTACGCTGATTCATACTCCAAACTGTTTCCTAATCAGACTCAAAAGTCCATTCCTATTAGTTGACTGTTTGTTTTCACCAACCACAAACTCTCTAAAAAGTCAGTTCTAATAGTACTCTTCTTTTTCCCCGTTCATTATGCAGATTATAAATATGTTTTCATTATAGGTTGATATGAGGCTGGAATCAATAGGAAAACGTAAAAAAATAGGAAAATAGGGATATGGCAATGAGTAACATTCCACTTCCAATCATCCAACCGTACGATATATTCATTAGTGTTGATAACGGTCGGTACTCATCAGGGTCCTGTTCAATCTGATTTTTAAAGAAAACCTTCCGAATTCCTTCCGTTACTACATTGAAGAAACCTTTTTTCGTAATCATAATCAAAAGTCCGATCATTAACAAAAAGAGCCCAATGTAAAAGTTATGGTCTACAAAATTAGTCCATCCATTCTGGTCGTTAGCTAAGAAGGTAACGATCAAAACGGTTAGCTGAGTTAAGAAAAATACCGTAAACACCTTTACCCAAAAATTCATGCTTTCATCACCATGCTTAGAATAATTTCTCCAGTTTGTAACAAATTATTTTTAACGGTTATATCACCTCTGCTTATGTAAAGTTTTTACATATTAAGCAGTTGTTATAACACAAAAGTCATGAGGAGGTTTTTTAATTGAAAAAAATGAACTCTTTTTTAGCCATTTTACTTACAATTAGTGTTTTATTATCGGGATGTTATGGCGGAGAAGGCGGTGAAGGTGGAGGAGAAGGAAAAGATGCCGCACAAGTTCTAAAAATCACTGAGACTGCAGAAATTCCGACAATGGACAGTGTGATGGCGGAAGATGAAGTTGGATTTAACATTATGAACCAAGTATTTGAAGGCTTAATGAGATTAAATAAGGAAAACGAACCAGAACCAGCAGTGGCAGAGGATTATGAGGCTAATGAGGATGAAACGGAATACACGTTTACACTCCGAGAAGATGCAAAATGGTCGAATGGGGACCAAGTAAAGGCTCAAGATTTTGTATTTGCTTGGAGAAAAGCAGTTGACCCACAAACTGGTTCTCAATATGGACCTTACATGATGAATGGAGTTATTAAAAATGCTACACAGGTTTCTGAAGGTAATTTACCACCAGAGGAATTAGGTGTGAGAGCTGAGGATGATAAAACGTTAATAGTTACATTAGAAAAACAGGTACCATACTTTATCTCGTTAATGACGTTCCCAACATTTTACCCACAGAATGAAGCTTTTGTGAAGGAAAAGGGAGACCAATACGCACTTAATAGTGACAACCTTGTATATAATGGTCCGTTTAGTCTTGCGAAATGGAATGGAACCGGCCAAACCTGGCAGTTCGTAAAGAATGAAGAATATTGGGACAAGGATGCCGTTAACCTTGAAAGAATAGAAGTAACCGTAACGAAAGATTCACAATCACGTGTGAACTATTATGAAGCAGGCGATTTAGATATTTCAGGAGAGCTTTCTTCTGATTATGTAACTAAATACAAAGAAGATCCAAACTTTGTGAGTTATCTGGAACCAACTATCTTTTGGCTGAAGTTGAACCAAGAGAGAGAACCGTTCCAAAATGAAAATATAAGAAGAGCGATTGCACAGGCGATAGATAAAGATGCACTAGCCAATGATTTATTGAAGAACGGATCAATTGGTGCAAATTATGCTGTTCCAAAGGACTTTGTCAGTCACCCTGATTCAGGTGAAGACTTCAGAGAAGCTAACGGAGATATGCTTGAATATAACCCAGAAGAAGCAAAATCATTATGGGAAACAGGATTATCCGAACTTGGTGTATCTGAGCTCACCCTAGATATTCTAGGAGGAGATACCGATAACGCAAAACGTATGGATGAATTTTTAAAGAATCAATTAGAGAAAAATCTACCTGGGCTTACCATTACGCTAACAGAAGTTCCTTTCAGTGTAAGACTTCAAAGAGATTCATCTCTTGATTATGATATTCAGGTCGCAGGTTGGGGCCCAGACTACCAAGATCCTATGACATTTTCTGACCTCTGGGTGACAGGTGGAGGAAATAACAATATGGCCTATTCAAACTCAGAATATGACCGATTGATTAGCGAAGCACAAAACGAATTATCGGACAACCCTGCTGAACGCTTCGAAGCTTTACAGGAAGCAGAACGAATTTTATTAGAAGAAGATGCAGCCATTGCTCCACTTTATCAAGAAGGTAAGTCGCTTCTTGTTAAGGATTATGTAAAAGGTCTCGTTACGCATCCGTTTGGTCCTTCCTATAGCTATAAATGGGTTTCAATCGAGAAATAATGGTTTGTGAATACTCTTGCTTGCAGGAAAGGGGAGTAGCCGATGGATACTCCCTTTCTTCTGTTAGTAAATGAATTGGAGGTGTAAAAGTGACAAAGTATGTTTTACAGAGGGTTATATATATGTTGATTACATTATGGATTGTTGTTACTTTTACGTTTTTTTTAATGAAGCTTTTACCTGGTACACCTTTTTCTGCACAAGATAAGCTATCTGAACAGCAGTTAGCTGTGCTAGAAGAAAGATACAACTTAGACAAACCAGTGCCCGTTCAATATGTAAGTTATCTTACTAGCTTAATACAGGGGGATATGGGGATATCCTTTCAGTTTGATAACAGAGAAGTTACGGGTTTAATTATGGGTCGAATTGGTCCGTCCCTAACCTTAGGCCTACAAGCCATTGTATTTGGAACTCTTTTCGGGGTTATTTTAGGGATATTATCTGCCTTGTATCAAAACACTTGGATTGATTTTGGAAGTACATTTATAGCCGTATTAGGTAAGTCTGTCCCCTCATTTGTATTTGCTGCACTTTTGCAATATTTTATAGCTGTAAGGTTAGGCTGGTTACCTGTTGGGACTTGGAAAGGGTTTGAATACAGTATACTGCCAACCATTTCACTAGCTATGTTTCCCATTGCAACTGCTGCTCGTTTTATGAGAACAGAGCTAATCGAAGTATTAGGATCAGATTATATTCAATTAGCGCGTGCAAAAGGGGCTAATTCATATGAAATTGCAGTCAAACATGCACTTCGAAATGCATTGATCCCACTCATCACCGTTTTAGGACCTTTAACCGTAAGTTTGATGACGGGCTCATTGGTCATTGAGAATATATTTTCAATTCCTGGCATAGGAGATCAATTTGTAACAGCCATTTTTGTTAACGATTATCCTATTATTATGGGGACAACGATTCTGTTTGCAGCACTATTTGTTTTCATCATATTTGTAGTGGATGTTTTATACGGCATTATTGATCCACGAATTCGATTAGCGGGAGGGAAGTCTTAATGAATCCTACTGAAAAATTCCCAAAATCGATGTTTGAACCAGTGGATATTGATAAAGAAAAAAGTGAAGCTATTGCCAAACCCAGTCTTACCTTTATGCAAGATGCATGGCGAAGACTAAAAAAGAATAAGGGGGCTGTTTTCAGCTTATATGTACTAGTGTTATTAACGCTATTGGCTCTCTTTGGTCCTTATATCAACGAGTACACTTTAGAAAGTCAGAACACGGCAAGAGCTAATTTACCACCAAAGATTCCATTACTTGAAAATATAGATTGGTTGCCTTTCGATGGTAAAGTTGAGCGTTATGGAAATGATGTAGACTTATATGAACAAAAAGAGATTGATGAGTACTTCTGGTTTGGAACAGATGCTCTTGGAAGAGATATTTTTACTCGTGTGTGGGAAGGCACAAAAATATCGTTGTATATTGCCTTTTTAGCAGCCTTTATTGACATGGTTATTGGTGTTGTTTATGGAGGAATCTCTGCTTACTACGGGGGAAAAGTAGATAATATAATGCAACGGATCATTGAGGTGTTAGTCGGTATTCCAATTCTTATCGTTGTAATTCTAATGATTCTTATCTTAAAGCCAGGAATTATCTCGATAACCATTGCCTTAACGATTACTGGATGGACTGGAATGGCACGTGTTATTCGTGGACAAGTTTTAAAGCTAAAAAACCAAGAGTATGTTTTAGCTTCCAAAACTTTAGGAGCCGAAAACAATCGAGTAATCATGAAACATCTCCTTCCAAACTTGGCTGGGGTCATTATCATCAATACGATGTTTACTATTCCCAATGCCATTTTTTTTGAGGCCTTTTTAAGCTTTATTGGTTTAGGGCTTCAGTCACCGTATGCATCCCTTGGAACACTGATAGAGGATGGTTACAAGTCTATGCAAATCTTCCCGCACATTTTAATTTTCCCAGCGGTGATTTTGAGCATAGTTATGATTTGTTTTAACCTCCTTGCAGATGGTTTACGTGATGCATTTGATCCAAAAATGCGCGATTAAAGGTAGGTGAGAACCAATGGAAAATTTATTGGAAGTTAAAGATTTGCATATATCTTTTCACACTTTTGGAGGAGAAGTTCAGGCCATTCGGGGTGTGAATTTCAACCTTAAAAAAGGTGAAACGTTAGCCATTGTAGGTGAATCTGGATCAGGGAAATCTGTAACTACTAAATCCATTATGAGGCTACTTCCACCATCTAATTCAGAAATTAAAAATGGAGAAATTCTTTTCGAAGGGAAAGACTTAGCTCGCCTATCTGAAAAGAAGATGCAGAGGATTAGAGGGCAAGATATTTCAATGATTTTTCAGGATCCGATGACTTCATTGAACCCAACTATGACCATCGGTAAACAAATTATGGAGCCCTTGTTAAAACATCAGAAATTAAACAAATCTGACGCCAGAAAAAGAGTAATAGAGTTATTAAAATTAGTTGGTATCCCAAAACCAGAGGAGAGATTTAAGCAATATCCTCATCAATTTTCGGGTGGGATGAGGCAACGTGTAGTTATAGCGATTGCCCTAGCCTGTAATCCCAAGATATTGATTGCAGATGAACCCACAACAGCATTAGATGTAACCATTCAAGCGCAGATATTAGATTTAATGAAAAGCCTACAAAAGAAAGTAGATACTTCCATCATTTTCATTACCCATGATCTTGGAGTAGTCGCAAACGTTGCGGACCGTGTGGCGGTTATGTATGGAGGGAAAATAATAGAAATTGGAACAGTGGATGAAATCTTTTATAATCCACAGCACCCTTATACATGGGGATTGTTAAGCTCCATGCCTAGTCTTGAGGCAAGTGATGAAGAATTGTATGCGATTCCTGGAACACCACCTGATTTATTGCACCCACCAAAAGGGGATGCCTTTGCTCCTAGGAACCGGTATGCCATGAAGATTGATTTGGAAAAAGATCCACCGCTTTTTAAAGTATCCAATACTCATTACGCAGCGACATGGCTCTTACACCCCGATGCACCAAAAGTAGAGCCACCAGAAGGAATAAAAGAAAGACATGCAAAATTTGAAAAAATGAGGATTCATCCTTCTCAGGAAGGAGGTAACCCTAATGAATAACCGAGAAAAGCTTTTAGAGATAAAGGATTTAAAGCAATATTTTAATAAGGGAACGCCTAGAGAAGTACGGGCTGTCGATGGGATTTCATTTGATATTTTCCGGGGTGAAACTTTAGGTCTCGTAGGAGAATCGGGGTGTGGAAAGTCTACAACGGGACGTACCATTATCCGACTTTATGATGCGACGAGCGGGGAAGTACTTTTTAATGGAGAAAATGTGCACGGTAAAAAAAATAAGAAAAAATTAAAAGAATTTAACCGAAAAATGCAAATGATATTCCAGGATCCTTATGCATCCTTAAATCCAAGAATGAAGGTAGCCGACATTATTGCAGAAGGCATTGACATTCACGGATTAGCTAGTAATGGTAAGGAACGAAAAGAAAGAGTGAATGAGCTTTTAGAAACCGTAGGGCTTAACCGTGAACATGCAAACCGATATCCTCATGAATTCTCAGGTGGACAAAGGCAACGTATAGGGATTGCAAGGGCCCTTGCCGTAAAGCCAGAGTTTATTATTGCAGATGAACCTATTTCTGCATTGGATGTTTCCATTCAAGCTCAGGTTGTAAACTTAATGAAAAAACTACAAAAGGAAAAAGGTTTGACTTACCTATTTATTGCACATGATTTATCAATGGTAAAATATATCAGTGACCGGATTGGTGTCATGTATTTTGGTAAGCTGGTGGAGTTGGCAACAAGTGAAGAGCTTTATAAAAATCCGCTTCACCCCTACACGCAAGCGTTACTTTCAGCGATCCCTCTTCCTGATCCAGAATTTGAAAGAACGCGTGAAAGAAAGCACTATGACCCTTCCATGCATCAATACGCGGAAGGAGAGGAAGTCAAAATGAGGGAAATTACTCCTGGGCATTATGTGTATTGTTCTGAAAAAGAATATGAACGCTATAAGCAAGGGGAATCCTTGTAATGAAAAGCACTTTGGCATAATGTCAAAGTGCTTTGTTCATGTAAAGAGGACTTCCCTCCTATCCTAATAAATCCCCTTCTATTACGGTGAAACTCATCATAATTATTTAGTGAATAAGAATTGTTAAAAAGTGCTATCAATTTCCACTCCCATCATGGCAAAAAATTGATAAAATAGAATAAAAGACAAATCTTTTCTTTTTTATACAAAATTAGACAAAAAATCAGGGAGAAAAAGCGTGAGAGGGGTCATTAGATTGGGTTGGAAGAAAATTGTGGCATCAAGCCTACTGTGTTTTTCATTATTTCAAGTACAAAATGGAATCGTACAAGCTGAACAAACAGAAGCTGAGGTAAAAGAGGTCAAGCTACATAGTACGAGAAACATGGAGTTAAAGACCAAAGCAATACCAGATACGGTAGCAAGATTTGTTTATGACTCAGGTCTTGTATTTGAATATCCTGATGCTGTGAGAGGTATTTATGTGACCGGTCACTCAGCAGGTGGGAGTAGATTTGAGACACTTACAAACTTAATAGAAACAACGGACTTAAATGCAATGGTCATTGATATAAAGGATGACTTTGGAAATCTAACTTACATTCCTGAGGAAGGGAGTCCTTTCGAGAGTATTGGGAAGCCCTACATTAAAGATCCTCGTCAAATGTTAGAAACTCTTGAAGAAAAGCAAATTTATCCTATAGCCAGGATTGTTGTTTTTAAGGATTCTGTACTAGCAAAAGCTCGACCAGAATTGTCCTTTTTAGACAATGGTCAAGTCTGGATTAACGGAAGAAAAGAAGCCTTCGTAAATCCATTTATGAAAGAAGTATGGGATTATAATGTAGAAATTGCTATTGAAGCAGCTAAATTAGGGTTTAAAGAAATCCAGTTTGATTACGTTCGTTTCCCTGAAGGGTTTGAACGAAGAGATACAACCCTCCAATATGGTATGGGTGAATATGAAAATATGGAAATGGACAACGTAGAAAAACGAGTAGAAGCTGTGAGTAACTTTGTCGAGTATGCTCATGAACAACTTGAACCATATGGTGTAGATGTATCTGTTGATATTTTTGGTTATACTGCTACAATTCCTGCTGCACCAGGAATTGGTCAAAACTTTAATCGAATTTCAGAGCATGTTGATGTGATTTCGTCTATGATTTATCCAAGTCACTGGACGTCTTACTTTGGTATTCCAAAACCGGACTTAGAGCCATATCGACTTGTTAATGAATATGTAAAAGCTGAAAAAGAGAAATTATCTCAGCTTGAAAATCCACCTACTTCAAGACCGTGGATTCAAGACTTTACGGCTAGCTATTTAGGAGCAGGTAACTACTTAGTTTATGGCGTAGAAGAAGTGGAAGCCCAAATTCGTGCACTCAATGAAAATGGGATTATGGAGTACTTACTCTGGGATGCTGGGAATTCTTATACAGAGGGTGTAGATTATACACCGCTTGACTAGATTGTATGGATGGATGGCTTTCTCCGCCGAATGGCGGGGGAGGCCATTTTGTGTTTTATTGGGAGAGTGCTTAATACCAGGGAATAAAATGAACTTATGTTCTAGTTTTTGTAGGGAGTGATGAAAACCAGGACGTAAACAGAATTTATGTTCTAGTTTTCGGAGGAGAGGGGTCAAAACGAGGACATAAAATGGATTTATGTTCTAGTTTTCGGCGAGAGTGATCAAAACCAGGACATAAAATGGATTTATGTTCTAGTTTTCGGAGAGAGTGATCAAAACGAGGACATAAAATGGATTTATGTTCTAGTTTTCGGCGAGAGTGATCAAAACCAGGACATAAAATGGATTTATGTTCTAGTTTTCAAAGGAGAGTGCACAAAACCAGGACATAAAATGAATTCCTGTTCTAGTTTTTGGGGAGAGTGATCAAAACGAGGACATAAAATGGATTTATGTTCTAGTTTTCGGGAGTAGAGTGCACAAAACCAGGACATAAAAAGAAAAACCCCCTCCATAAGAAAATGAAACAGGAGCAAACCTCACACAGTTTGCCCCTGTTTTCTCTAAAAAAGTGGTTTATCCTCAAAAAAATTGGGTAAAGGTGCTTATGATGGCATATAGGACCAATCGCTATCGTCGATCTCCGCCTACATGCTTCCACCCAACTTGTGTTTTGGATGTCTGGTCAACAAATTTTGTTCGATTTCGGCCACCAAACAGTTTCTCTCCTAATCCATTCGTCAATACACCCAGAACGGCTGTTAGACCAATCACAAGTATAGATACTATACTAAAATCTAATAGGAACTTAGCCATATCCATCCTCCCGCCATTATCCTTTTTAGAATATTCTGTCCTCTTATTGTATCTTATGTGTGAAAGTATGAAAAGCATTCCATAAACACATACTTTCGTTAACGGGAAGCCTGTAGCCGCAGATTGAAATACTATCAAAGGAGCAGATTCATGCATTGGTATGAAAAATTAAATCAATATTTTCCAATCGAAGAAATGAAATCAAAAGAACATATGGAGACTTTACTAAAAGAGCGCGGTGATATATACCACAAAGATGAGGGGAAATATCATGTGCTTATGTATGCTGAATTGGAAAACTTTGTCTTTATTGACTATCTATTTGTCTCAAAAGAGTCAAGGGGCCAAGGTTTAGGGCATAAGCTCTTGGAGATGCTAAAGCAAAAAGGAAAGCCTATTATATTAGAAGTTGAACCAATCGATTACGACGACTCTGATTCTGAGAAGAGACTGCGTTTTTATAAGAGGGAAGGATTTGAACACGCCCAATCCATTGGGTACAGACGAAGATCGTTGGCTACGAATGAAATTAACCAAATGGAGATTCTTTATTGGGCGCCTCATAATGAATCTGAAGAAGAAATATTTGAAGCAATGAAAAAGACCTATGAACTAATTCATACCTATAAAGACGAAGAGTTCTATGGCGACTCCTATCAACCAGTAGATGAAGTACTGGTATACGAGCAATCTGATAAAGAAGACGATCTATTAAAAAATGTTTAATTGAGAATAGGATAATGGAAATGAAAAAAGAACAAGAAATTTTCTTGTTCTTTTTTCAATATCTTGAAACTTTTTATTTTTTTATTCGTATATAAGGGTGGAGAGGTTTAGGAGGAAAAAAATAGGGTAAATAGGGGATAACTAACCAATCTTCATGTAAATGTTCATGAATTGTTAAAAAAAAACATACGCAAAATGCTAAGAATTGTGTATAATAATTGATAGTGATTCCTACTTTAAACTAATTTTAAAATAAAATTGATGATATTTGACCTTCTGACAAATAGTCGGAAAAAGGAGTGCTGATAAAATGGTAACACTTTATACGTCACCAAGCTGCACATCATGTCGGAAAGCTAGAACATGGCTTGAAGAAAATCAAATCCCGTTTAAAGAGCGTAATATTATCTCTGAACCTCTTTCAATCAATGAGATAAAAGAAGTTTTGCGTATGACTGAAGATGGGACAGATGAGATTGTATCGAACCGTTCAAAGACGTTCCAAAGTCTCAATGTTGATTTAGATACTTTACCACTACCTAAGCTACTTAAGCTTATTCATGAGAATCCAGGTCTACTAAGAAGACCTATCATTATGGATGAAAAACGTCTCCAAGTTGGATATAATGAGGACGAGATTAGACGTTTTCTACCAAGAAAAGTTCGAACATATCATCTGCAAGAAGCGCAAAAATTGGTGAACCAATAATATATTATGTTTAAATGAGAATGAATCGTGCCTTCATGAACATATTTATGTCATGAAGGCATTTTCTATAAAATATTTTAGAATTGAGAGGATTTTTCCCCTCTGGTTAGAATTATATTTAGAAAGCTTCTCACATGAAATAGTAGCAAAGGTGTGACTGGGTATTCGCCTGTTTTTAAAGGGGTCAAGGTTTTTTTATTCCCTTCCAGCAAGATTTATCATAAAATAAAAGTACAAGGCTAAACTAGTCTTTACTATCCCTATTTTGGGCAAACTAGGTTTATAGCCGGGGGTTTAAATCCCTTCCACAAAATCAAAGAAGGGAGAGATCATAATGGAAATAGAACGTATTAACGAGAACACCGTTAAATTCTATATATCCTACGGAGATATAGAGGAAAGAGGCTTTGACAGGGAAGAAATATGGTACAACAGAGAACGGAGTGAAGAACTCTTCTGGGAAATGATGGATGAAGTTCATCAAGAAGAAGATTTCATGGTTGAAGGACCACTATGGATTCAAGTTCAGGCTCTTGAAAAAGGTTTAGAAGTTCTCGTTACAAAGGCTCAGCTTTCAAAAGATGGTCAGAAATTTGAATTACCGCTTCCTGAAAGCAAGATAAAAGATCTCCCTGTTGATGAAAGAATTGAAGAACTATTAGACCAACACTTTCAATCTAAAAGCTCATCTAGCGACGACATAGAGGAAATCTTAGAATTTGTTGTGGAATTTGATGATTTCGAAAATATCATTCAACTATCCAAACACCCAGCTGTTCAGGATCTTCCATCAAATCTCTATGCCTTCGAAAATCGTTATTTCTTATATGTAGAATTTCCGGAAGATGAGTATGAAGAAGTAGAAATAGATAATTTACTAAGCATCCTGTTGGAATTTGGATTCGAAACGGATGTCACGATTCATCGAATCGAGGAGTACGGGAAGTTAATCTTGAGTGATAATGCATTAGAAGCTTTAACGGAATACTTCTAAAATCAACCGATTTCTTTTGTGAAATCGGTTTTTTCTTGAATGATTGGTATTTATGAATCTTTAACGGCATATAATCGTAAAATATTTATTCCAAAAACACATAGGGTGAATATATGAAAAATACGGTAAGAGTTATTCTATTTTTAGGGATCATACTTGGGATTTCTTATTTGTTTAAAGATTTCATTCATAGCAGTTTAATTATCACCTATATCAGCTATATCATGTCATTTTCAGTTCTTTTTATTTCTATGGTCATTTTCTTAGAAAACCGACATCCCACTACGACTTTGACCTGGTTAGTGGTGTTAGGAAGTTTTCCATTAGTCGGATTTATTTTTTATTTGCTTTTCGGACGGAATTTCCGAAAAAGAAGGTTATACCGCAAGAAGTATTTTTTGGACAAGCTCACTTACCATAAATACGGTTTGGACCGAACTGATATCGAGGGGCATGTAGAAGAAATGCCTCCGCATCAAAAGAAGCTATTTACCCTTGCACATAACATTGGGAATAGCCCGATCTCTTTTGCTAGCCACACAAAAGTGTTAACAAACGGGGACGCGACATTTACACAAATTTTAGATGCACTAAAAAAGGCCAAGTCTCATATTCATATGGAATATTATATTGTTCGCCATGATGAACTTGGAATGGAGATCAAAGAAATTCTAGAAGAGAAGGCGAAGGAAGGCGTGAAGGTGCGCTTTCTATATGATGCCGTAGGTTCGTGGCAATTATCCAAAAAGTATATGGCTGACCTAAAAGAGGCCGGGGTTGAAGTGGTTCCCTTTGGTCCCGTTCATTTTCCAGTACTTAGCAGTAAGTTTAACTTTAGAAATCACCGTAAGATTATCGTGATTGATGGAAAGCTTGGATTTGTTGGAGGATTAAATATTGGAGATGAATATTTAGGAAGAGTTCCATCTTTTGGTTTTTGGAGAGACACTCATCTGATGGTTGTTGGTGAAGCTGTTCGAACCCTTCAGTTAATTTTCTTGCAGGATTGGTACTATATGACCAATCAAAATCATTTAACGGCTGAATACTTACCAATCCCACCTCAAGCGGATGAAACAGAGGGCGGGGTACAAATTCTAGCTGGTGGCCCTGACAATGAACATACTGTCATCAAGGACATATTTTTTGCCATGATTTCCTCGGCTAAAAAATCCGTTTATATTGCATCTCCCTACTTTATTCCAGACGAGGATATTTTCTCAGCTTTACGGATTGCTGCACTAAGTGGGGTTGATGTAAGGTTACTCATTCCAAAACGCCCTGATAAGTGGATTGTTTTCTTTGCCTCTCGTTCATATTTTCCTGAACTTCTCGAGGCTGGGGTTAAGATATACGAATATGAAAAAGGCTTTATGCATAGTAAAACCGTTATTGTTGATGAAGAGTTAGCTTCCATTGGTACATCCAATATGGATATGAGAAGCTTTCATTTGAATTTCGAAGTCAATGCGTTCCTTTATAGAACGGGTTCAACCGAAACATTAGTTCATGATTTCATGCAAGACTTAACAGTTTCACGTGAGATTCTCCCAGAGCTGTTTGAAAAGAGACATCTTGGAATTAGACTCTTAGAATCCACGTGTAGACTTTTATCTCCACTTTTATAATAAAAATCCCTTCAGAAATGGAGGGATTTTTTTCGTTTCTGTGGAAGTATTTCTTTAAATCAAATGAAGAGGTGATGAATCCCTTGTTTTCTGCTGTCGATCGTAAAGGTACCATTCAAACGGTA
Source organism: Bacillus carboniphilus (assembly GCF_039522365.1). GTDB lineage: Bacteria > Bacillota > Bacilli > Bacillales > JC228 > Bacillus_BF > Bacillus_BF carboniphilus. The sequence continues at coordinate 22,232 of NZ_BAAADJ010000015.1, forward strand.
CATGGTAAAACAGATGAACAAATAAGAATGTTTAAGAATCAGAGCTTCTATTGCCCCGTATGTAAACAGCCCCTTCAATTAAAAGCAGGTCTTGTGAACCAACCTCATTTTGCACATATTCATTTAAACACTTGTCCCACTTTCTGGGAACCTGAATCTGATGAACATATAGAAGGGAAGCTTTTATTAAAGGATTTGTTTAGTAAAATGAATTGGGACACTAGACTAGAAGTATATTTACCTGAAATATCACAGCAACCTGATTTGTTACTAAATAAAAATAATAAACAAGTTGCAGTTGAATACCAATGCTCCGCTATCAACATCCAGAGGTTTCGGCAACGAGTAAAGGGGTATCAGTCGATAGACATGGAACAAAGGTGGGTTTTTGGTCCGAAATTAACCCAGAGGATTTCCTCCACCCAGATAAAACTTTCGGAAACGGCTTTTATAAGCTTATTAAAGAATAATCAAAAATTTGAAGGCTGGTCACTATACCCTGGCAACATGATATTAGTATTAGATCACTCAATTCTCCCCTTCTCTCCAAGAAAAATCTTTGCCTTACAGGACACATTTTCAATCCCTGAGTATCCTTTATCCATTACACAAAGTAATATATCTGTCTTGATAAATGAGTGGAAAAAAACAAGAATACATTGGCTCTTAGCTCCCAACATCAGTAAGGCCCCAAAGGATCGTTCCTATTACCGATTTATGTATAATCAGCGAATCCACCGTTCAACTCTTCCTGCTTTTATCGGAATACCTCTGTTTTCATTACCCTATATAAAAACATCAGCACCTGTATGGCAAACATATGTGTTTTACGACTCCTTTTCGCTACTTCAAAAACAATCCAAATTCACAATTAAACAAATGGAATCTTTGTTTCAGAAAAGGATTCATGGAGGAAATATTCAACTTCGAAACTTTTTATTTCTGTCCCCAAATTATCAAATTCCATTGCATGATTATCTCCACTTTTTAATCCGTATAAATGTATTTAAAAAAGATGGGAACGATATAGTAGTGGGGCCTGAGTTAGGAAAATTAAGTCATGTTAAAACCACCGATCAATCGATCCACGCAATCCACCAATTTTACCGCAAATACGAAATGTTTTTTCTTTCATAAAAAAATATTTCGTAAATCAAAATAAAAGAAGGAATTTTCATATGCTTGTAGAAGTAATAGGATGGGCATTTTTAATGTTCAATCAAGATTTAGATTATATGAAGGGGGACTTTACTATGGCAGTTGAACAAAAGACACAAGCATTGCCAACTAGAGATCAAATTGCTGTTGAAGATACATGGAGACTTGAAGATATCTTTGCTTCTGATGACGATTGGAATAAAGAGTATAAAGAGGTGGAAGCTCTTTTACCAAAAGCCTCTGATTTTCAAGGCACACTTGGAGAGAGTGCAGATCATCTCTACAAGGCGCTTCAGTTCCAAGATGAAGTTTCCAGTCGACTTGGAAAGCTGTATACATATGCACATATGAGATACGACCAAGATACAACAAACTCTCATTATCAAGGGTTAGATGGAAAGGCAAAAACATTATATACAAAAGCGGCTAGTGCTTTTGCATATGTTGTTCCTGAAATTCTGTCCATTGACGAAACAAAGCTTGAGAATTTCTTAAATGAAAACAATGATTTAAAGCTGTATGCTAAACAGTTAGAAGAAATCAACAAACAGCGTCCTCATGTACTTTCAGCTGAGCAAGAGGAGTTACTTGCTCAAGCATCAGAGGTGTTTGGTGCATCCAGCAGTACATTTGGTATGTTAAATAATGCTGACTTAGAATTCCCGACGATTAAAGATGAAGAGGGGAACGACGTCCAAGTTACACACGGTCGTTATACTCGATTCTTAGAAAGTGAAGACCGTCGAGTTAGAGAAGATGCTTTTAATGCTGTTTACGACACGTACGGCAAGTTCAAAAACACGTTTGCATCTACTTTAAGTGGTCAAGTAAAGAAAGACAATTTCAATGCAAAAGTTCGCAATTATGATTCTGCTCGTCATGCAGCATTATCGAACAACAGCATTCCAGAGACTGTATACGAAAATTTAGTGAATACAATAAATAAAAACCTACCTCTTTTACACCGCTACGTGAAATTACGTAAAGAGATTTTAGGTGTAGAAGAACTTCATATGTATGACCTATACACGCCACTTGTAAAAGATGTGAAAATGAAGGTTTCCTATGATGAAGCAAAGAATTTATTGTTAAAAGGCTTAGCTCCATTAGGAGAAGAGTATGTTGAAGTGTTACAAGAAGGTTTTGAAAACCGCTGGGTAGACGTTCATGAGAACAAAGGAAAGAGAAGTGGCGCTTATTCATCTGGTACATATGGAACCAATCCATATATCCTTATGAACTGGCAGGATAACGTAAACAACTTATTTACGTTAGCTCATGAATTTGGACACTCTGTGCATAGTTACTATACAAGAAAGAACCAGCCTTACCCATATGGAAATTACTCAATCTTCGTAGCAGAGGTAGCATCTACATGTAACGAGGCTATCTTAAATGACTACTTATTAAAAACTATTGATGATGAGAAGAAGAGACTTTATCTTCTAAATCATTACTTAGAAGGATTCCGTGCTACTGTATTCCGTCAAACGATGTTTGCTGAATTTGAGCACATCATTCACCAGAAAGCACAAGAAGGTGAAACCTTAACTGCAGATGTATTTACAAAGGTTTACTATGATCTCAATAAGAAATACTTTGGTGATGATATAGTGGTTGATGAGCAAATTGGCTTAGAGTGGGCTCGAATTCCTCACTTCTATTACAACTACTATGTATATCAATATGCAACAGGATTTAGTGCAGCAACAGCATTAAGTAAACAAATCCTTGAAGAGGGTCAACCGGCTGTAGACCGTTATCTTGAGTTCTTAAAATCTGGTAGCTCTGATTATCCAATTGAAGTTCTGAAAAAAGCAGGAGTCGATATGACAAGTGCAGAACCAATTGAACAAGCTTGCCAAGTATTTGAAGAGCTTTTAAATGAAATGGAAACTTTATTGAAGAAATAATATTAAAGAGGAGCACCGTTGTGGGACGGTGCTCCTTTTTGGTTTTTGTGGAGAGGGGGAGAAAGCAGAGGGAGTATTGCTCGTTTATGGATGGTGATTAGTCAGATGGGATCTAGTGGGAGGATCGAGTGCCGGTTTGTTGCTGATGGGGGGGCAAACGGGAACAAGTGGGTGAAACGAGTGCCATTTAGTGCTGGTGGAATGGCAAACGGGCACTAGGAGATGAATCGAGTGCCGGTTTTGTACCGGTGGGGTAATCAAAAGGGAACTACACAAGTAGTAAGGTCCTCCTAATGATACCCTCTAAACCGCTTCCGCTCATTCCAATAGGAAATCAGCAAAAATATAGAAATAAATAGAATAGGAGAACTGATATATAAAGGCACTACTTTTAACATACCTAATAATTGAAGCACGAAAGCAATAATAAAAATAACGGTCATGATGATGATCGGAATTCGGGCTAACATACAATGATCACCTTTCTATTTTTTAATTCCTTCTAATAAAACGTTATGAAACAAGTTGTGAAGGCATGACAAAAATAGTGATGTTTTCATTTTTGACAAATTTGTGAAAGAGTGAGCTTAAATCTTGTTTTTATTTCCTTTAGCATGGTATAGTAATAACGTGAAGTTAATCACAAACAAACATATACCCCTTTGTTTGACCGTGAAAAATTTCTCCCATCCCCTTTGTTCGTTAGAAAAGACCCTTTGCAGATGCAAAGGGTCTTTTCACTTATTCACTATTTAGTTCATGATCTCCTATATATCTCCAAAAGGTACCGTACTTAGCAGGAATTCGTTCAACCTTTTGTTTTAGCAAAAGCTTTTTCATTTCGTGTTCAACTTGAGACGTGGTTAAGTCATAAACAACCGAGATTTCCTTGGTCGCCACGATATTGAAGAATTTCAAAAATGCCTCAATGGGGGGTGGCGGTGATGGGTCTGGTTGTTCTTTTAACATCTCAAATAGTATTTCTACGTACACCTCATATGGGTAGCATCCCGTTACCTTGATTCCTTCTTCATCAGTGTTTTCATTAAAGAATACAAGGGTTGGAATTTCAGTGACATCCATTTCAGTAGTAATGGTTAAATCACATTGGAATGCTTTAGTAGCACTCTCGGAAGTAATATCCTGCTTAAACAATTCCATGTCTATTCCAACTTGTTCTGCACAGTCCAATAGAACGTCCACATCTGAAATATTTTGTTTCTCTAGAAAAAGGTTTTCTTGTACTTTACGCAAGAAACGAGTTGCCGTCTTTTTCCCTTGTAATTCTGCTGCCTTAATAGCAACGGAAGGGAGACTAGGTGCAGATATAGGATTCTCTAACCAGAGGCTACCATCACAGGACATCCCTGACCTGCTAGCTGTTTTTTCCCATGCTTGAGCAATGTTTTCTGGTTTTTTCCTAACACTATTATTTAAGGAGGCTAGCTTACCGCTTAGAACATGTCTGAGCGTAAAGTAGTGTCCATATTCAATTTTCAGCTTTTTAATGATAGGTTCCAGGGCCCAGCATTCTGGACATAACGGATCAATAAACATGTAGATTTCAACAGGTTTATTTTCCAGTCCATAACAAGGAGATTGAGACTCACTCCACAATCTATTCTTTTCCATCATTCTCACCCTCTGTATCCGGGTCAGGTGTGTTGACCATGTGTTTGGCAGTTAGGACAAGACGTGCAAAATATTCGTCTCTAAAGGGTCCTTCTAAACCGACTTCATCCATTGCTTCAGACATGCATGTTAACCAAGCCTTCGCCCTTGTTGGCGTAATTGGAAATGGTAAGTGCCTAGCTCGCATCATGGGATGACCATGTTCCTCTGTAAAGATAGGAGGACCTCCAAGATATTGGGTTTGAAACTGTTTTTGCTTCCTAGCAACTTCAGTTAAATCATCTGGAAAAATGGGAGCTAAATCCGGATGATTGTGAACGCGACGATAAAAGGCATCGATCAAATCTGAAAGTTTTTCTTTCCCAATTTGTTCATATGGGGTGGGGGTGTTCCCAATCATACGTATTACTCCTTTAACAATTTTATGATGTTATTTTACCAATGAGCCTGGAAGAAAACAAACAAATAGCCTTAAAACAGCTTTCTATAAGGCTATTTTCGTATAAACTGTTGCTTCTGACAGTAGTTGGTTCAATGAACTAAGGGGGTTGATTTCCGTTGCAGGTGCTTGCTTTTCGCGGTCGGTCCGGGAGCCTCCTCTGGCCAACAGGATGTTGGTTACGAAGGCGTTGCCACAGGACGTGGCGTTCTTAGCCTTCGTTCCCCTATCGCTCCTGCGGGGTCTCCCATGTCCCTTCCTCCCACTTTCCACTGCTTCCATATATCTCTTCAGTGCAGTGGAAATGAGTCAAGCACCTTCCACTCCAATCAACGGCGGGTTTAATAACATGTGCAATAAACAACAATCTTACGAAAAACAGCGTTCCATAAAAAAAAGACCCTAAATAGAGTCTTTACTTTAAACGGTATGATTATATGAATTCATAACATTTTTCACGTAATTTTGGGTTTCTCTAAAAGGAGGGATTCCTCCATACCGGTCGACATTACCAGGTCCAGCGTTATAAGCTGCCAGTGCTAGTACCGTGTCTCCGTTATATTTATCCAGCATAGACTTCAAATATTTAGTACCACCCATGATGTTTTGGAGTGGATCAAATATATCTGTAACCCCTAAACTTCGGGCTGTTTGTGGCATAAGCTGCATGAAACCTTTAGCCCCAGCCTTACTCGTAGCGTTTGGGTTATATCCGGACTCTTGCTTGATAACTGCATGAATCAGAGCAGGCGGAACATCATATTTATCCGCTGCAAGTTCAACAATGTCTTGGATCTGCTGTGTTCCTAATTGTGATTCAAGAATATTGGATTCGCTCAGATTTCCTATATGATTCGGAACCTGATGTGAATTCATATTCTTTAATGTATCAGAAAGAACAGTTTGAAAAACTTGATTTGTGGATGATGAACTTTTGCCTTGTAGCTGTTGAAACGCTTGTATCTCCATGAGTGCTTTTAAATCTTGGACTCTCATCGACTATCTTTTGCCTCATTTCTTAATTTTTCTCTATAAAATCGTAGAATTTTATTATCAGCGGGACGAATTGGGATATCATAAGTCTTTAGTAGTTCCTCAAAGGCTTTTTTTCCTGCATCAATATCTAACACTTCGTACTCTAGTTCGAAATCTTCTTTTTCAAAGTAAGTACTTTTATCAAATACAAGAAGACCGTTTTGATAATCAATTTCTGCCCGCTCTGTTTTTAGAAATCCGAAACAGGTTAGCTCATTAAGGTCGATGGAATACTTATCTAACTGTGAGTGTACATCTCCCATCGGAAGGTTCTGTTTTCCGTCAATTAGAGAACTGGCTATTTGTTTCTCTAACACATCTGTTGTTTCTAGTAATCCCTGACCAAGTGGTTCTTTCAAGGTTAATTCATAGGAACTGTTTTTTTCTCTGATTCGTAATGCTGCATTGTGCTTTTTTAAAACAAAGTTCGGGGTATCAAAATAGTAGTTGGTTTGTATTTTAAACTGGGCTTCGGTTAATTGGAATACTTTTTGAAGTTGATAGAACTCTTTTTCACTTAACAAATTTTTAAATTCAATCTCAACATTTTGTGACAAACTGAATGGACATCCTTTCTGTAAAAACAAACTTTACTAGAGTCTGTACTTCTTTCATTGTAGCTTTTTTTGCTCTCTATATAAAGTGACCAATAAAATAACTGCCCAAAAGCTTATGGCTTTCACAAGGAATTATAACGTGTGTTAAAATATAGAGGAAAAAGAGCAATAACATGAAAGTGGTGTACATATGAGAAAACTTTGGGAAGTAAAAGAGAAAGAATGGAAGGCAGGGAATCTCTATTTACAACTTGAGACTTCACCCTCCTTACAAAATGTGAAAGCTGGAGAAAGAATGCTAGCTCACTCTGATGAATTATCCTTTATATACATATTAGAACAAGATGATGAATTCATATATTTGGCTTTACCTTCGTCCATTTGGGCAGACCTAAAGATGGTGATGTCGGACCATTCAAAAGTTCTATTAAAAGGTTCAGAAGGCGTCTTAGAGCTGGCCTCTTTTGAAATGGAGCTAGAATATTTAATTCAAAATATAGAAGGTAATAGTAACTATGGAGATGAAATGGTTAAAGAAGTAGAAAAAGTGTTTCTTTAATGTAGGTAGTGTAAGAGACCATGGAGGGGAATATGCGTGAACCATTGGGATTTGTTTCTCTCACCATATAAGCAAGCGGTTGATGAGTTAAAAATAAAATTAAAAGGGATCCGTAGGCAATATGAGTTTGACTCTTCCTATTCACCGATTGAGTTTGTGACGGGTCGGGTTAAACCCATTGCCAGTATTTTAGATAAGGCATCTGAGAAAAGTATCCCTTTAGATAAGCTTGAGCAAGAGATGCAAGACATTGCAGGACTAAGAGTGATGTGTCAGTTCGTTGATGACATTAACAGGGTCGTAAAGCTACTAAAAATACGTAAAGATTTTGAAATTGTAGAAGAGAGAGATTATATCTCAAATAAAAAAGTAAGCGGTTATCGATCTTATCATGTCGTAATCAGATATCCAGTTCAAACGATACATGGTGAGAAAAAAATCTTGGTTGAAATCCAAATAAGAACGCTTGCTATGAATTTTTGGGCAACCATTGAACATTCATTAAATTATAAGTATAAGGGGCAATTCCCAGAGGATATCCAAATTAGATTACAACGTGCAGCAGAGGCAGCCTTTTTGCTCGATGAAGAAATGTCCCAAATTAAGGGTGAAATTCAAGATGCGCAAGCCTTCTTTTCCAGAAAGAAGGAAGACCAAAATAAGACAGAACGTAGGGATGGTTGAAGAAAATGAGAAAGTTTGCTGTAACGTCCAAAGGGGATAATAAATCCAATGTCTTAACACACAAAATACGGACTTATTTAAGCGATTTTGATTTAGTCTATGATGAAGACCAACCAGACATCGTCATTTCTGTTGGGGGAGATGGTACGCTCCTATATGCCTTTCATCGCTATAGTCGGAGGTTGGATAAAACGGCTTTTGTTGGGGTGCATACGGGTCATTTAGGTTTTTACGCGGACTGGACACCTGATGAATTAGAAAAACTAGTGATTGCGATTGCCAAAACACCATATCAAACCATTGAATATCCTCTTCTCGAGGTTATGATTCGCTATCAGCATGGTGGTAAAGAAACTCGGTATTTGGCATTGAATGAATCGACTGTAAAAAGTGTGGATGCTACCCTAGTGATGGATGTAGAAATTCGAGGGCAGCATTTTGAGAGGTTTAGGGGAGATGGTTTATGTATTTCCACTCCTTCAGGTAGTACTGCTTATAATAAAGCACTCGGTGGGGCGATTATCCATCCCTCTCTTCAAGCGATTCAAATTGCTGAGATGGCATCGATTAACAATCGAGTTTTTAGAACGGTAGGATCACCTCTTATTTTACCTTCACACCACACTTGCGTTCTGAAACCTGTAAACTCGGCTGATTTTCATATCACAGTCGACCATCTAACCTTATTGCATAAAGAAGTGAAATCAATCCAGTTTAGAGTGGCCGATGAAAAAGTACAGTTTGCACGTTTCCGCCCCTTTCCGTTCTGGAAAAGAGTGCATGATTCGTTTATTGCGGATGAGTAAAAAAAGGGTAGCCCTAATGAACTTAGCCTAAATATTTTTGTGAAGGGGTGCCTAAGTGTGGCTCCATTTCAATTGCAATGGAAAATAGAAAAACAGGACGAGGGACAGCTACTTCGAGAGTTTTTATTCTCGAAGGGGGTGTCTCGTCGTTCTTTAACGGCCATTAAATTTCAAGGTGGGAAGATTGAAGTGAATGGTCAGGAAGTCAATGTTCGATATTCATTGAAAAAAGAAGATGAAGTGATTATACGTTTTCCTGTAGAAATTCCAAGCGAAAAAATGTCTAAACACCCGGTTCCACTCGATATTGTGTATGAGGATGAAAGTGTATTGGTCATTAACAAGCCCCCTGGGGTTATGACAATCCCGTCAGGAGACCGTATGTCTTTAAGTATTGCAAATGGATTGCTTCATTATTACCAGGAACAGGGGATCCAATCAGCTATTCATATTGTTACTAGACTTGATCGGGATACATCTGGACTTTTGTTAGTGGCCAAGCATCGATATATCCATTATCTTTTCTCGAAGCAGCAACAGGAAAAAATGGTTAGCCGTAAGTATAATGCTTTGGTCGAAGGATTGTTGAATCAACAGAGCGGGGTTATTACTGCGCCAATTGGACGAAAGGAAGGAAGCATTATCGAAAGAGAAGTTCGTCCAGACGGTCAATATGCAGAAACTCACTATTCTTTGATTCAGCAATACGAAGATTTTGCACATGTTCTTGTAGAATTAAAAACGGGCAGAACCCATCAAATTCGGGTGCATATGTCTCACCTTGGTCACCCCCTAGTAGGTGACGATTTGTATGGAGGAAGCTTGCGTTATATGATGCGCCAAGCATTACATTGTGTGGAACTCAACTTTAATCATCCCATTACGGGTGAATTCAAACAAATTCAGTCCCCGTTGCCGGAAGATATGAAGAGATTGACTGATTCAAGGGGCTGTTGAACGAGTACTTATACATCAGAAATTTGGTAGTTAGCGGAACCAGGGTTCTTTTGCACTTAGAAAACCGGCATTACCATAAAATAACGGAACCTGAGTCCGGTAGTTCGCGAAGTGGACAGGAGTTCCGTTATTTGCCCTAAACAACCTTGGGCCAGCGGGAAGAAGGAACAAAGTCTTACTATGATCTAAATCGCTCCTCATCAAAGGGTAAACTCGATTCAACATCCACAATCTCCATCTCAGGATATCTCAAACAGCTTAACTTGTTGCCGAATACAGCCCCTGTATCAATGTTATACGTCTTGTTAATATGGCGGACCTCTTTGAGGGGTGTATGCCCGTACACAATGACAGCATCACCTTTGTAATCCTTTGCCCAATCTCTTCTAACAGGTCGACCATTCTCATGGGTTTCTCCTGTAATATCCCCATATAAAACAAAGGTCTTTACTTTACCTCCTTGTTTTCCAATAAGGGACTCTTTAATTCCAGCATGAGCTAATACCAATTTACCTTCATCTAGAATTTTATAAAGCGGAGCCTTTTCATATAGCTCCATAAATTTATTCTTCATTTTATTTTGGTCCGTTTTAGGTAGTGCATCATATTCTGCAACCGTTGTTTCAAGCCCATGAGTAATTTGTACTTTATTCCCTAAGAAGAATCGATACAGTTTATTACAATGGTTCCCAGGGACATAATGTGCTTGGTCTAAGGTGCAAACTAAAGTGTATACAACATCAATCACTGTTAATGAATCGGGGCCACGATCTGTTAAATCCCCTATAAAAGCCAACTGTCTCCCTTTCGGATGTACAGGTACTCCTGTATCCCAAGAATAGCCCAGCTTCTTTGTCAAGCTTTCAAATTCATGAAAGCAACCATGAATATCACCGATTATATCTAGCATCATACATTACCCTCCTCTTACTATCATGCAGTATTAAAGCTGTAATTTATACCGTTTAGTTTATTAGAAAAGAGGGAACATACGAAAATGAAAAAGTAATGAGACTGTTAGTTTGGAAATAAGAGTATGAAAAACAACTCTATTTTCATGAAAAACATAACTTAAACAAAGAATAAATATATAAGCAGAAGTAAAGACAATCCCAACAATTTCTGCTAGTATAGTGGGGATTCATTTTCGTGCTACCGATCATTCCCTGATTTTTTTTAAGGAGGGAGATATATGGCAGGATCATCAACAGAAGAAAAATATAATGAGATTGCAAAACCAGCCTTACTAGAGGCCATACATACAGATGATGTTGTTCGTTTTAGAGAAGAGTTCCTGGCTCTCCATCCTTATGATCAAGCTAGTTTCTTTTCTGATATTGAAGATGAAGACAGAAGGAAAGTATATTTATATCTCTCTCCAGCTGAAATGGCAGAGCTTTTTGAAAATATTGGACTGGAAAAAGATCAAGTCCAAGTCTATGTTTCTGAAATGGACCCGACCTATGCAGCAGACATGTTTGCGAACATGTATGCTGATGATGCGGTAGATGTTTTAAATGAACTTGAAAAAGATCAGGTCACTCGATTTTTAAACATAATGGACCAAGATGCAGCAAGTGAGATTAAGGATCTCCTCCATTATGAGGAATATACAGCTGGTAGTATCATGACTACTGAGTATATCAGTATTGCCGCAAACCAGACCGTCCGTTCAGCCATGTATATACTTAAAAGTGAAGCTCCTACAGCAGAGACTATTTATTATGTGTACGTTGTAGATGAAGATGAGAAATTAGTAGGGGTCATCTCGTTAAGGGATTTAATCATTAGCGATGATGATACGATGATTTCCGATATAATGTATGATCGAATCGTTTCGGTTAAGGTAACGGAAGACCAAGAACAAGTTGCTAGAATGATGAAGGACTACGACTTTTTGGCGCTGCCCGTAGTGGATGATGCAGTCAGACTAGTCGGTATTATTACAGTTGATGATATTATTGATGTTTTAGAAGAAGAGGCGTCTGATGATTACTCCAAACTAGCTGCTGTAACAGATATGGATCAATTAGATATGACACCCTTTTCTGCTGCCAAAAAAAGACTTCCCTGGCTTGTGATTTTATTGTTTTTAGGTATGATGACGGCAAGTTTAATTGGAGTGTTTGAAGAAACTTTAGAACAGGTTGCCATACTCGCTATTTTTATTCCCTTAATTGCTGGGATGGCTGGAAATTCGGGGACACAAGCATTAGCGGTTGCTGTAAGAGGAATTGCAACCGGTGAGGTTCAAAAAGAATCCGTAAAAAAGCTTATTTATAGAGAAGCAGGAACGGGACTAATTACCGGAATTAGTTGTGGAATAATCGTAATGGTTCTAGTTTCAATTTGGCATAATAATGTATATTTAGGTATTCTTGTTGGGGCATCAATTATGGGGGCACTCTTTGTTGCAACCTTAGCAGGCTCATTTGTACCGTTGATTATGCATCGGTATAAGATTGACCCAGCTGTCGCTTCAGGACCCTTTATTACAACCATCAATGACCTAATTAGCATTTTAATTTACTTTGGTCTAGCAACGGTGTTTATGAATCATTTACTTTGAGGTATAAGGGGGAATAAGGATGGAACATGGAGCCTCAGTAACATCCCTTGTTATTGTAATAGTGGCTGCTTTTTTAACACCTATTCTATTACATAGATTTAAACTTAATATTATTCCGGTAGTTGTAGCTGAAATCCTTGTAGGCTTAATTATCGGTGAAAGTGGTTTTAATATTGTAAAACCTGATGAGTGGCTTGAGACACTATCAACATTAGGCTTTATTTTTCTTATGTTCTTAAGTGGATTGGAAATTGATTTTTCAGCTTTTAAATCAAGCAATAAGAAAGAGACATTGCCGTCAGGGAAGACAGAACCAAATGGCTTCTTAGTAGCTTCTATCGTCTTCCTAGGCATTTTTGCCCTTTCAATCGGATTATCTTATTTATTTGTACTCTTAGGCTTTATTGACAATGTATTTCTTATGACACTAATAATATCTACAATCTCGTTGGGGGTAGTGTTACCAACCCTTAAAGAAGCCAATATGTCGAAGACTCGAATAGGTCAAATTATCCTACTTATTGCTGTAATAGCAGACTTAGTTACCATGATTTTACTTGCTATCTTTGTATCAATCTATGATCCAAATGGTGCAGGTAATATGTGGCTATTACTTATCTTATTTGTGGCGGGAGTAGGACTCTACTTTATAGCCAGGGTATTTAAAAATAGTAATATTATTTCAGGACTCTCTAAGGGGACAACTCAAATTGGTACGAGGGCAGTATTTGCACTCATTATCTTGTTGGTTGCTATTTCTGAAACGGTAGGCGCTGAAAATATTCTGGGTGCTTTCTTAGCAGGGACGTTGGTTTCGTTGTTAGCCCCAGACCAAGATTTAATACACAAGCTTGATTCATTTGGGTATGGATTTTTAATTCCAATATTCTTCGTAATGGTCGGAGTTGAATTAGATGTTTGGGCATTATTAAGTGACCCAATGCTACTTGCTCTTATCCCGTTACTTTTAATTGCCTTACTTATTTCAAAAGTTCTACCTGTATACTTGTTAAAGATATGGTGGGATCATAAAACGGTTGTAGCTTCGGCCTTTCTTTTAACATCCACCCTTTCGTTAGTGATTGCAGGGGCAACCATTGGTGAAAGAATTGGGGTTATTACGCACGAGATGAGTGGAACGCTTATCTTAGTTGCTGTTATCACATCTGTATTTACTCCCATTGTATTTAAGAAGCTATTTCCATCTCATGTTGCTCAGCCAAAGAAACTACAAGTGGCTATTATTGGAGCGAATCAATTAACGCTGCCTGTTTCTAGGGAGTTAAAATCTTCTTTATATGAACCCGTGCTATATCATACCAAGCAAGATAAATCTGAAAAAAGAACATCGGATTCACTATTTGATATTAAAGAAATTGAGAACTTTGAACCAGAAACCTTAAAGCAAGAAGGAATCTTTGAAAGTGATATCGTTATCTTCAGTACTGGAGATGAGAACCAAAATGAAATTCTTTCAATTTCGGCAAAGGATCATGGAGTGGGTCGAGTAATCGCGAGGGCAGAATCTCCTGAAAGGGATAATCGATTAAAAGAACAGGGAATAGAAGTATTTTCTACTCTAACTTCACAAAAAGTACTATTGCGAGCCCTTATTGAGTCACCAAGTGTTCTTAGTATCTTATCGAATGTTGAGACATCACTTTATGAAATTAGAATGAGAAACGACCAATATGATGGAATGTCAATTAGGAGGTTCCCGTTTACAGGAGATGTTATCTTTGTTCGGATATTTAGGAAGAATGAATCCATAGTTCCTCATGGAGATACAGAGTTAAAACTAGGTGATCGACTCATCGTGACTGGATCAAAGGAATACGTAGATGAGCTGAAACAAGAGTTAGAATTCTAGAAAGAAAAAAAGACCGCTAAGCCAGCGGTCTTTTTTCTATACATTACCCAACAATATTATATCCAGAATCGACGTAAATGACTTCACCTGTAACCCCACGAGACAAGTTACTTAGTAAAGCAAGAGTCATGTCCCCAACCTCTTCTTGAGTGACATTTTTCTTTAGTGGAGCCTTTTCCTCAATTGTCTTCAGAATATCGTTAAATCCAGGAACTCCTTTTGCAGCCAGTGTACGGATTGGGCCAGCGGAAATAGCATTTACACGAACATTTTGTGCGCCCATATCTACCGTTAAGTACCTCATGCTAGCTTCAAGCGCTGCCTTAGCCACACCCATTACGTTATAACCCGGAACGACACGTTCTGCTCCAAGATAGCTCATCGTTACAACTGATCCACCCTCGGTCATAAATGGTTTTGCGGCCTTAGATACAGCAACTAAAGAGTAAGCGCTGGTATCGGCAGCAAAAGCAAATCCTTCTCTCGATGTATCGACAAAGTCACCTTTTAAATCCTCCGCATGAGCAAATGCAACAGAGTGAACGACACCATGAATAACGCCAACTTTTTCACCAATCTCATTAAATGCATTATGAATACTTTCATCACTATTCACATCACATTGTGCGATATGTGTAGCAGAGAAATCATACTTTTCGAGAAGCTGAGTTAGCTTGCCAAGTGAACGCTCTAATCGATATGTAAAGATTAAATTGGCACCTGCTTTTTGTAATGACTTTGTTATGCCCCATGCAATACTTCGTTCATTGGCCACTCCCATTATAACTATGTTTTTCCCTTTTAATTGTAATAAATCTTCCATTTCGTCCTCCATTTAAGTAGGTATTGTTGTCATTCTTACTTTTATTATACCTGGTTTTAGTAGCTGTTACCATATCTTAATCATAGTCTATCCAAAAGTGTGAATCAACTAGCAGCATTAATTAACGTTTAATTTATGTACATCTTATCTGACACATTCATATATATAAAGGGATGGGAGGATGAAAAATGGACGTGCCTTCAATATTTCATTTTATACTTCTGACTTTAGCCAGTTTTCGTTTAACAAGACTCATTGTTTTTGACAAGATTACAGAATGGATCAGACGCCCTTTTTTTATCGAATGGACTGAGGAAAATGAAAATGGGGAGCCAGAAACATACATTAAACCGAAGGATTCTGGTATTAAAAGCTGGATTGGTGAACTGTTAAGTTGTTATTGGTGTACAGGGATTTGGAGTGCAATTGGATTATATATAGGCTATTTTTACATTCCAGCCGTTTTTTCACATGTCATTATTATTTTAGCAATTGCTGGAGTTGCCGCCTTGATTGAAACAATGGTCCATTTCTTTCAGGCGAATCAGTAGATAGTAGGCTTCAATGGAGACAAAAAAATACCTCAGACATATTATAGTATGAAAGCTACAGGGAGGTAGTGATTATGTTAAAACCAAAGAGTTCTATGATTAAGCCCGTTGCAACGGTAAAAGGGACCAAAAAAAATTGTGGGTGCGGTAAGAAGAAAAAAGCAACCGTGCAAAATCTTAAAAAGTGGTAACTGTCAGCTATGGCTGGCAGTTATTTTTTTGTTAGTTTTCGAATCGGTGAGGTCTCTTTACCAAATATTACTTTGAAAGTTTCTCATATTTTAACGGTGTTCAGATGAAAATAAGGTAGAAAAAGGTCTATAAAAAAGGATGACTAAAATATGAACAGAAATTGGTTAGGTTTTACACTAATTGCTTTCGTTTTGGCCTCATTAACGGGTTGTGCTTTCGAGTCACCACAGGAACCTGATGAAAAATGGGCATTGATTCGAACAATTGATCCGACCGCACAAAGTATAGACCATCATTATGCTTCTGTAGCGGAGATGGTCGAGAAGGATATCGAAAAGTATGAAGCCATTTACGATGTAATGGTGATAAAAGGGGATAAGGAGATCCTAGTTGCATACAAAGTAAAACACTTTGAAAGATACCACATGAAAAAGATTGAAAAAGATCTAGAAAAAATGTTAGAGGATCATTATCCTGATGAGAACTTTACACTTTCGAGCGATTATAAAATTTTCTTAGAAGCAGTCAAATTGAAAAATAAAATGAAAGATCCTTCTTTTTCCGAAGAACAGGCTGAAAAGAAGTTTCATGAAATCCTAAAATTACAGAAAGAACTAACGTAAAGAGGTGTTCCTAAGAATGGGTAAAAAAAATCAAATGACACCAGAGCAGCAACAATATCAGCAGCTAGAACAGAAGCATGAATGGAAAAGACCTGTTCTTAAAAATTGTATAAAAGCCTTCTGGGTGGGTGGCCTAATCTGTACAATCGGACAGGCTATTACTTATTTCTATATTTATTTCTTCCGATTTACTGAACAAACTGCGGGAAATCCAACGGTAGCAACCATGGTTTTTTTGTCCATGTTGTTAACCGGGTTTGGTGTATATGATCGATTAGGACAATATGCAGGGGCAGGAAGTGCGGTTCCAGTATCTGGATTTGGTAATGCCGTTATCTCTGCTGCGATTGAACATCGTACTGAGGGATTCGTGCTTGGTGTTGGATCCAATATGTTTAAATTAGCTGGTTCTGTCATATTGTTTGGTGTTTTTAGTGCGTTTGTGGTTGCACTCATAAAAACCCTTTTAATGGAATGGGGGATCATTTAAATGCTACAGGGAAAAAGCTCCTGGGTTTTTCAAAACCGCCCAGCCATTGCAGCAACAGGTGTAACAGGGGGCCCATTTGAAGCCAACGGTCCCCTGAAAGAGGATTTTGATATTTTACATAAGGATTTATGGATGGGAGAAGATTCTTATGAAAAGGCTCAACGCTTATTACTTGAGGAAGCCATTGACAGTGCACTTGGAAAAATAAACCTTAAACCTAAGGATATTCAATTTTTATTAGCAGGTGATTTAATAAACCAAATTACTCCAACTAGTTTCGCTGCCCGGACACAAAGTATTCCGTACTTTGGTTTGTTTGGCGCATGCTCAACTTCGATGGAAGGCCTTGCCCTATCAGGCTTTATTGTTAATTATCAAGGTGCTCAATATGTCGTAACAGGAGCTTCCAGTCATAATGCAGCGACAGAAAAACAATTCAGATATCCTACAGAATATGGGGGACAAAAGCCTCCGACTGCACAATGGACAGCTACTGGAGCCGGTGTTGGGGTTGTAACAAGACGAAATAATGTACAAGGACCAGCTCCCGTTCTTACTTCTGCGACAATAGGAAAGGTTGTGGATATGGGACTAACGGATCCTTTTAATATGGGAGGAGCAATGGCACCAGCCGCAGCCGATACGATCGTGACACATCTACAAGACCTGCAGATAGATCCTTCTTATTACGATGCCATCATAACAGGAGATTTAGCGCAGATTGGAAGAGAAACTTTGATTGACTTATTAAAGAACCAACATGGCTTAAAAATCCAAGACGATCACATCCAAGATTGTGGAATCAAGTTATACAATCCTGACCAGCCAGTTCAAGCTGGAGGAAGTGGAGCAGGATGTTCAGCAATCGTTCTTTATGGTCATATTTTAAATGAAATGAAAAAAGGTAGATACAAACGGATTTTGTTGGTGGCAACAGGAGCTCTACTATCCCCATTAACCGTTCAACAAAAAGAATCGATTCCTTGTATTGCACATGCGGTAGCAATAGAATATGACCCAAATTCGTAAAGGTGGTGTGAGTAATGCTTGCAATGTTTTTCTGGGCTTTTGTAGTCGGTGGATTATTTTGTGTGGTAGGTCAGATTATGTTTGACGTATTTAAACTCACTCCCGGTCACACATTAAGCTTCTTAGTTGTTCTTGGGGCGATCCTAAGTGGTTTTGGTGTATATGAAAAGCTAATTGATTTTGCTGGGGCAGGTGCAACCATCCCTATTACGAGTTTTGGAAACTCACTAGTAGCGGGTGCTATGCAAGAGGCTGAAGTCCATGGAACCATTGGAGTCTTGACAGGAATGTTCGAAGTAACCAGTTCAGGTATATCAGCAGCCATCGTATTCGCATTTATCGGAGCCCTACTATTTAAACCAAAAGGATGAAATTTGAATAGGTATAAACAAGGAGAAAAACAGGATATGTGGTGAAAATAGGACAAAAACCCGTAAATTTTTCATTATCTAGGAAAATGCCCATACACATTTGCCTCTCCTCACATATGTTAAAAGTGAGTTCAACACAAAGTGAGGTGACAGAGCATGCCTTGGGGTTACGGAGGTTACTGCGGTTACGGCAATGTGTACGGTGGATATGGTTCCACGTTCGTGTTGATCGTTGTATTGTTTATCTTGTTGATTATCGTAGGTGCAAGCTTCTGCTAATAGCAGAAGGAAAAAGTGGTGGAAAAAGCCAGTTGGCTTTTTCCGCTTTTTTTGTTTGGGTGAGATTTTGCAATTATTAAGCTGAAGGTGCAATTCCCGGGTGGAAGGTGCAATTCCCGGTCGGAAGGTGCAATTCCCGGGTGGAAGGTGCAATTCCCGGTCGGAAGGTGCAATTCCCGGTCGGAAGGTGCAATTATCAGGTGGAAGGTGCAATTCCCGTACTGAAGGTGCAATTACCATGCAGAGCGTACAATTACTAATCCAAAGCAATTTATACCCCTCCTCCATTCACCATTTCGTAGCGCCTACATACTATATGGTAGTGAAGAAGGAGGCCTGAGAACAATGGATTCATTTTTTAAGAATATCGAGAAAAAGACTGGTGTAAATATGAAGGATATTTTGGAGCTTGCGAATTCACTTCAAAATGCCAACTTTAAAGATGAAAAAACGGTTCGCGGTGTAATTAAAAGAGTATCTCAAATTGCCAATAAGCCGGTTTCTAAGGATATGGAAGACAAGATTGTAGAGTCGATTGTGAAGGATGGAAAATCTCTAGACTTTAACACAATATCAAATATGATTAACAAAAAGAAATAACATAGATCCGGGCAATCGGCAGTATTTGGACTGTTTGATTGCCTTTATTTCTTATGGATCTATATTTTGGCAGAAGCTAGAAATCCGACAATAAAAAGAAGTTTTCCTTATTTTAAATAGGGCATACATAAAATAGAAGTTTCATACGAATAGTGTAAGAAATAGAAAGAACATGAGGTGAGTGAGAAATGGGATATTATTTGCCGATGCGTGACCAAGTCAGTAATCAGTATGCAAGTCGAATGACCAAACAAGTACACCACCTTTCACCCGTGATAGCCCCTTTTAGGGTACAAGCTACTAATAAGAAAACGAGAGAAGACTATGAAGGGTCAGAAGAATGGCCACCAGTTGATAAGAAACATAAGGAAGTTCCAAGGAAGAGCAAGCAAAGTCCCTCAAAATTATCACATAATCAAAAATTGTTATATGATTTAACAGGAAAAGGGAAGTATGTTAATGAATGTATATAGTAAAGTGAAAAAGAGAGGACCAATTCAATGCAATTTAAACAGATTGATGAAGCTTGCTATTATTTTGAAGCAGCCGTGAACGTTGGGTACATTCATAAGGATGGTAAAGGATTTTTAATTGACGCTGGATTAGAAGCAGCGGCAGCCAAAAAAGTCGTGAAACAATTAGACAGTCAGAATCTGCCTTTAACTCATTTAATAATCACTCATGCGCATGCTGATCATTTTGGTGGTGCTCACCATTTGAAAGAAAAGCGTGAAGTAAAGGTGTGGGCACCAAGGTTAGAAGCAGCCATTATTGAGAATCCGGTGTTAGAGCCAATTTATTTATTTCAAGGAACCAACCCTCTTAAAGAATTTCGCAACAAGTTCTTAGAAGGTCCAGCCGTTCAGGTCGACGGTATCGTTGAAGAAGGCAGGTTTAACCTAGATGGAGTCTTATTTACCATACATTCTCTTCCTGGCCATAGTTATAATCAAATTGGGATCGAACATAATGGAGTTCTTTTTGCAGCAGATTCTTATTTCGGAGTTGAACAATTAAAAAAGCATAAAATACCTTATATTGTTGATGTTGCTCAGACAATGGATAGTTTGGAAAAACTAAAGACATTATCAATAAACGGATCAGTACCAGGACACGGTAATTACGAAGAGGATTTAGAACGGACCATACAAGAAAATTTGGATTGCCATAAAAACATTGTAGATTCCTTGGAACGATTTTTTTTACAAAATGGAGCACCTTCATTTGAAGAGTCCTTCCAGTTTTTGTGTAGAGAGTACGATGTACAAATTGGACATGCCTCTTCTTTTCTTTTATTCCGTACAGCAATTGGAGCTTACATTGCGTACCTAGTCGAACAGGGGAAAGCTAGATTAGATGTCAAAGATTATAAATTAGTAATCCAATCTATATAATGGAAAAAAGCTTTGCACTAATAGGTTTGAATGTGCAAAGCTTTATTTTGTTCCCATTCTGCATATAAAACGTTTTGTATTTCATTTATGCCACGACTAGAAATTTCATTCGTAAGCCACTTTATGTCTTTAGAGATAGAGGCTAAGTTGTCATAAATTACTTCACCATCAATCACTAATGTAACAGGGAGTGTTACATCCTCTGGAACAAGATTAAAATCCTGTCTCGTGGGCGTTGCTGACATTGTTTTCTTTAGAACACTAATGGACCCGTCTGTTTCTAAGAGGGCGTACTCGCAGTCTCGGATTGAGAAAACGTCTTTAGAACGAAGTAAATGTTGAAGCTGGTTGATATCTAAATGATTCTTCTTTAATGAGTCATATAAAATTTTCCCTTTATGTATGACAATTGTGGGCTCTCCTTCTAAAAACTTTCGGACCCGTTTAAACTTTTGGGTCGTTATTTCTGTGGTGTATATTAAGATACACCATATGACGACAGCGAATAAAATCTCAGGAATACCTACTTTTTCATCAAATACAGCATTTCCAACCAGTTCTCCAAGTACTAAAGCAGAAATAAAATCAAATGCTGTAATTTGTGTAATTTGTGTTTTTCCTAGTATTTTTGTTAAGGCAAATAGAGCGATATAACCAACAAATAATTCAAACCCTATCCTAACAAAATCCATTCCGACATCCCCCTTATTTGAACATACTTAGGTTGCTCATTTTCAGAAGGATTTATTAGCCATAAACGTTTAGTAATAAGCCAAATAAAAAAGGACTGATTCTTTTAAAATCAGTCCTTTTTTAAAAGATAAGAAAGTATAAATTTTGGGTCTACCGCAGTCTTTTGGGCTGTGGTATTTTCAATTTATGGAGAGGAATATTCTTAGACAAATCTTTTTTGA
>NZ_BAAADJ010000016.1 GCF_039522365.1 Bacillus carboniphilus
AAAACAAATTAGAAATGAGTCCTGTAGAATATCGTGAACAAAAAGCAGCTTAATATTAAATAAGTGTGCGGATTTTGGTGTGTCCACTTGACAGGGTCACGAACAACATCTGATATCGCACATTTACGAAAATTCGCACGTGTTTTCAAATTTTCGCACAATAATTCCGAATTTCGTACGTAAACGACCGTCGTCACCCTTTATTACCCCCTTTTCAAGTGATTCCAAACCATCTGACAACCCTAAAAAAGGGATTCTTCGAAAAAAATCCTCAAAAGTACCATTACCTTTAAAAAAGCAAAAAATATCTCCCTTTTTGGTTTAAAAGGTGCCTGCCTCCGAATTCTTTAATACGTCGATTTTTGGGAAGGCAGGCACCCCAACAATAAAATAAAAAGATGTTTTCCGAAAAAACTCTCACGAAAAACACCTTTTCATATTAAAAACAATTCACCTAATGAAACAAACCAATGGTTACCTCTTCTTAGCTGCCTTAATACCCGCAACAGTAAACACATCATTTAAACTAATGATTCTTGAAAACTTCAGATTACTAAAAACACAACTAAAACAAATGAAATAATAAAAGATAATAGCAAAGAACCACCAAAAATCTTACCCATATTTCCTTTTCTTAAATCTTCGTCACTGAAACCATTCTCCGTCATCCATGATTTCGCAAATAACACTGAATACCATACGCCACCAATTAAAAAAGCTGATAAGGCGGCTACTATAACGGCCAAATAGTTAATTGACTCTAATGATTCCTGAAAATCCATCCATTTCTCCCCCTTTTTCATTTTTTATTATAGAGAGTCTAGAAAACCTAGTATTGTAAAAAATGGACATCTTTTTTATAAAAAGTTACTTGATTCAATAGCTCTTTGTTTATATTCTAACGGAGTCATGCCAGAGAAACGTTTAAATTCTTTGTTAAAATGGGATTGATCGTAATATCCAAGTGTGGAAATGATATCAGCAACTTCCTCTTCCGACTGTGAATGTAGGTACGAGAAGGCTTTTTCAAAACGAAAGATCTGGGATAATAACTTCGGAGTAATGCCAGTGTGATCTTTAAATAAACGGTTTAAATGTCTTTGTGTAAAACCAATGGACGCTGCTAGTTTAGGGATAGATTGTTGTGGGTTCATTCTAATTTGCTCTACTATGTTCGCTAAAACTTGATGGTGGCTTGTTTTTCTTTCGGTTATTTTCCTCAGTAACAACTGATCCAAAGCGATATAGGTGTTCTTCTGCCCTTTTAACATACAAAGTGTTTCAAAAATCTCTTCATAGAACACGTCCCAAACAGCGTATAAATTCTCCACCTGATTTACAGTTTCTTGAATAGGAACATGGAGAAACGGAAAAATCCCGTGTGGGTAAAAACGAATTCCAATCAAATTCGATTTCCCATTGTAGTGAATTTCTAGCGGTTCATGGTGGATGCCTGACAGCCATGCGTGCTTCATTTTATGGGTTCGCCGGTTAACCACTTGATAATTTCCTTCCAGTGCGAAAATCATTTCAATTTTTCCGTTAGGCAAGATCACTTCATTCTTTGGCTTTGCCCCCGTATCTAATTGCACGTTCCAATAACATTCAATCCATGGTCTTAATAGTTTAGTAGGTTGGACAATTTCAAATTTCATACATTACCACCATTCGCAACTTTTACTGAGCTTATTCATATTCTACCATTTCACCCCAAAGAAAAAAATAAAAGCACAAACAGGCGTTCGTAAAAAATTGCCTTTTTCTCACAAACTAAACTCAGTATTTGGAACCTAAAACGGCATTTTAGCCATTTGTCTGAACTCGCACATCCAACTAAGGTTTTCGCACAGTTATTTAAGATTTTGCACGTTTTTTGAAATTTTCCCACAATAATCACGGATTTCGCACGTTAACGACAATCCACACACTAAATCACCCTATTTTCACCTTAGTTCAACCCACCAACCTATAAAAAAAAAGATGTTTCCCGAAAAAAACACCATCGAAAAACACCTTTTTGTTTTAAAATTTGTCAATAGAATTGATTTACTGCATAACACTCCGTAACCGACTCCTCGCTCCTTACCTCAACCCACGCCCACTATTCGCCTGAACCATCTCAATATCAATTCCCTTATCAAACCGTTTCGCCGCCAATTGGATGGTGATAACTGCCGTCCCGATGGACACAACCACCAATCCGACAACCCCAATCAATACGGCAAAAGCAGGTGACGTGGTTTTCATCTCCACAATAAAGGTACCGATATTCATCATAAACCCGATGAATCCACCCATTGATTGTTGCCCTAAGAAAAAATCACGTAAGCTTGCCGGTAACACAATGAATGCAAGACTGATCAACGACACGAATAAATAAACGTACGATAAAATGAGAAGGACCAATGATGGTGCAAATGTTAATCGACTTTGTGGATTTGCTGGATTATATTTTGCACCAATCGTCCCCATCCATAAACCAATTCCGCTAACACCAATGGAAGCAAGAGCTGTTAACACCAATCCACCAACAATATATAGAACCGACCAGCCTAGCAAGATCCCGATAATCATTTGAATAAAGGAAAGAATCACCCAAGACAATAGCCAGCTAATCCATAGCTTACCGATGGCGATTTGCCTTCCTGTTAACGGGAGAATTTGCAATAGCCACATCGATTTCGCTTCTCTTGCAACTGCTGCGGCTGCCATAGGTCCATTGAAGTTTGCATAAATAAACAAGAAAATAAGCTGTGCAATGATCCACGTTTCCTGTTCATATTCTAAAAGAGTGCTCAAGTCTGCCCCGCTGCTGATAAATCCAAAGACACCGAATATGATGAAAAAGCCAATCGGCATAAACACCATCCATTCTCTCAAATCTCTTTGGATGGCACGCCATTCTTTGATTCCTACAGACACAACAGGGTGTCTGACTGACCCACTACTTTTCAGATTTTGTTTCTTCTTTTTCTTCCTTCCGCTTCCCTCACTTAAACGAATCCAGCCTGTTCGAAAGCCTCTTTCTACAAGGGTTGACGCAAGGACAGCAAGAAATAATGCAACAAGTGCACTCAATACAGTCGGTAGGATAAATCCCGTTCCCCCAACTAATACTGAGGTAATGGCATCTCCTCCCCAGCTTAATGGTACCCAGCTAGGAAAACTAGGGAGCTGCCTCACCATGTCTTGATTCATAGAATCCCTTAAAAATAGATTGGGAACCTGAAAAAGGAAATAAATCAGGAGTCCGGTCAAAGCACTCATGACCGTCATCAATTCATTGGCACGCTTTGGTGGCAACACCTGAATTAAACCGAGGTTTAGTAAATAGGCCAATGACATTCCGATCACGACGTTACTAAACAAAATAACCACTACGACAGGGTAGTAAGTAATGCTTGCTCCTGTTCGAATACCGAAAATGAAGGCAGGAATCATCGTAATTGCAAACACAATCAAAGGAATCCCAATAAAACTTTGAATATACTTAGCCCAGAAGATTTTTCTTGTCGGAATAGGAAGTGTAAACAGAAACGACAAATCCCCTTCTGAATACAAGTTTTTAAAAACCTGTGGAACTCCAATTAACAAAATCATCCCAATGGACATTAAGAATATGTACGGAAATAATACTTCAATAATTGGGATCGGAATGCTGTCCGCAATATCCCAAACCAGCTTAGAGAGTAAAAGTGCCAGTATCCCAATGACAATAAGGGAAAAGATAAGCCCCGCCTGCCCCTTCATCCCTTTTGCTTTCATCCCGTTAAAAAACATTTTCCACTGCGTTTTTAGGAGCTTTCCCGTCATATTACTCACCTTTATCATCCTTCGAAAGCTCGCTAATGATATCTTGAGCTTCTTCCCCACCTGTTAGCTCAAGGAAAATATCCTCTAGACTTGCCTGGCTACTTCTCTCACGCAATTCATCCATCGTCCCAAGAGCAATCAAATCTCCATTTAAAATAATGCCAACTCGATCACACATTTGCTCGGCAATTTCGAGAATATGTGTGGTCAGGAAAACAGTCGTCCCTCTATCACATAAATGACGAAGGTGATTCTTCAACGTCTTCGCACTCTTCGGGTCTAACCCAACTGTCGGCTCGTCCAGAAAAACAACTTCCGGCTCATGAATCAAGGCACCACATAAAGCCATTTTCTGTTTCATCCCATGAGAATATCCCTCTATTAAATCATGAGCGCTTCCTTGCAAACTAAACAATGACAATAATTCATTGGCTCGTTTTGTAAATACGTCTTCTGGAACGTGAAACACTGACGCCATAAACTGTAAAAACTCCCACCCCGTCAGTTTCGGGTAAAGATTCGGTTGATCCGGAACAAACGCAATCTTCCTTTTCGCTTCAATCGGAGACTTCCAAATGTTCACTCCTCCGATTTCAACTGTTCCACTCGTCGGTTCTAAAAGTCCAATTAACATTTTGATTGTGGTTGTTTTCCCAGCACCATTTGGACCTAAAAAGGCAAACAGCTCTCCTTTCGACACTGATAGATTTAGATTTTTAACAGCTTGATAGCTTCCATATTTTTTAGATAAATTCTTTATTTCAATAGACATAGAATCCCCCTATATTTTTGCCTAGTATCTATTTACGATTGAGTGATGAAAAAGTTTTGGATAACTGGAGATTCCTATTATGAGTATTTTTAAGTCATTCTCTTTCTTCATCAACAAATTCTTTAAAATTCGATGGTATGTAATCATTATTATTTTTTTTAAGTTCAACAAGATCAATTACAATCCTTAGGAGCCTTTCTGCTTTTTTTGACCGTATTCCTTGGACACGAACTGCAAAGTAATACTTATCGATTGTCTCCTGAATAATTAAATCTAGTTCTTTAGACACAGGCGGCAACTCCTTCTCCACTAATAAAAAAAACCTATGAACAATAGTAACCTTGTCCAAAGGGAACTTCAATTACAATTTAATCAACCAAATGAGCATATATGAATCAGGGATTATTGTTAAATCTAAGACATTTATGACTCTTATACTACCAATCAGTTGATCCGGGAATCCCCATAAAGTGACTTCGACCCCAAAGCTATTTAATATAGTGGACAATAATCAGCAATAAGTTTGAAATAGATAATATTTTCCTTCTTAATTCAATAACCTCATGCATATTCAACCACCTAAATAGTTTATATCACAGTTTCTCCCGAAAACATCAGCATTTATTACTCAAAATCGTAATTTAGTTCTTTAGTATGGTTCTTACGCTTTTGTGAATCTTCAATTAAAAAATGGAAATCTTATAACAGGAATATAAACGATAAAGGAAGGGTAAACATGTGGGGTACGAATAGTAGGAAGTTAGACACCATATTAGTTTTGGGCTTATTTAGCACAGTTTTAACAAGTATTTACAGCTTAGTGATCATGTATCAAAACAATAAAATCAATAGGAAGTTCTTTTAAGTTAAGAAAGAAAGCCCCTTAGATTGAGAAGGGGCTTTTCTAAAACCAATAGCTCAAATATTTTCCGTATATAACATGACATGTCACGTGACACCCGTAACTACCAATATGACAACACCGCCAGTTACATTATATATAGATGGTGCTTGTAAAAATCCTACACGCACCTAAAATTCGGAGGTGTTGTTAATGAAACAACGTATTGGAGCTTGGTGTTCCATTTTATCAGCTGTTTTAGTGGTGGGAACTATGGTAGGAATGCAAACTTTTACGATGAACGGAGTAACGGGTGCGGATGTGTATGAAAAAACCGTAAATTCCATGTCCCTTCATCCCGTTGCAAACTGGTTATTCGTACTCATTGGATTAGCTGGGATTATTTTATTGTACTGGACGTTTGAAGCTGTAGACGAAAGAATCCGTTCTGCTCAACCAAACGTGAGCCGCACTGGAATTCACTTTGCCAATATCCACTTACTCTTGTATGCACTGTTCTTGTTTTTACCGGTGGGCATCCTTCACGACCTAGCGAATGGCGACTTAACCACAGCAGAAGCATTACCGAAAGCGCAAGTCATTTTAGAATTATCCCTAGTCTTTTCCGCTTTATCTTCTATATTTTTCAGCCTCTTTCTGTTCCAGGTTGGATGGGCGATTATAAAAACAAACGTATTATCCAAGGGATTCGGCTACTTCACACTTCTCACCGGAATCATTGTCCTTGCATCTGGGGCCTATGAAGCGCTATATGGCCGAGGCGCATTACCTGGCATTTTTCTAAGTATTTTCACTTTCTTATTTGGATTTGTGGTTTGGAAAATTTGGCTTGGAGTTGAAATGTTAAGAAAACCTGTGGCTCAGTTAGAGGAGAAAAGTAGGAATCTCGCCAGTTAATAGAGAATCCTTAAGAAACAGAACCAAAAGGGAGAGGTCAGGATGTTCATTTCAAGATGCCTATGTATTATCATTTTAATGTTTTTTGCCCTTCTTCCTTTTCAATCCGTTTCCGCTGAAGAATCGGAACAGATCTGGATTTACACGGGTAGCCCCGATGAGGAATTGAACACCATCATGGAATCTACCGATTGGGCTCCCCTTTCTTCAGAAAATAGTGCCGGAAAAGAAAAATGGATTAAGATTATGCTTTCACAGACTGATTTGGTTAACCCCTACCTTTTTCAACAAAAGTCTCCAGCTTATTTTGAAGTCTATCAAAATGGTCAGGAAATCTATCAATATGGGAAGCCAAACACGGCGGATCCAAGAATTCAAAACAGTTTCCGTTGGGACCTCTATCCTGTAAATCCAGAACAACCAGTATATATAAAGGTTCATGGAAACGTTCCAACGATACAAATTGGTAGTAAGGATACCATTCTAGAATCCATGATAAAAAAGGACCTGGTGCGCCTTTTAGCCAACAGCGGAACACTCATGATTGCCTTCCTTTCCCTGTTCGTTTTTCTATTTAACAAAAAACAAAAGCTTTCCCTATATTTTGCTGGCTCCGCTCTTTCCTTATCCATCCTTGGTTTTCTTAGAGTGGATACCAAACAGCTTTTGATGGATGAAGCACTCGTCTATTTTTATATGAATATGTTCTTTTCGATCCTCGGCCCAGCGTGCTTGATTCTATTTTTATCCGTACTGTTTTCAGACAACTATAAAAAACGAGCTACCCTAATTGCGAAACTTTTCATGATGATGGGTGCCTGCGCGGTTCTTTTGGTGACCCTATGGCCGAATGCTCTGCCAATTACAATACCATTCTTAAATATCTTCTTACTCATCACCATGGTGACCGTTATTGGGATGCTTGCCCGTGCTTATTTTAAAAGTAGAAAAAGAGCTCTAGGAACTGCCATGCTCGGAATTGGGCTCTTTATTTCATTCTATGTATTTGGGATTCTATTGAACCAAAAGGGCTGGAATGTCGGCATTGACTTTGGGCTTTTAGCCAATTACTCCTTGGTGTTTGCTTGTGTGGGAATCATCATTCGAAGCTTTATGGAGCTTCATAAAAAAGTGGAGAACTATGCGGTTGAGCTTGAAAAAGAGGTCAAGGAACGGACAGATGAGTTAAGAGATACGCACCACCAGCTTCTTCAATCTGTCCAAGAAAGTGCGACGACGATGCTGGAGCTCTCTGCTTTAGAAGAACGAAACCGGATCGCGCATGAAATTCATGATTTAGTCGGACACACCTTGACCACAACGGTATTGCAATTGGAAGCGGCAAAAAGATTGATGGATAAACAGCCAGAAGGAGCAAAAGAAAAGCTGGGACTTTCCCAGGATCTTGTTAGAAAGGGTTTAGATGAAATTAGGAGCTCAGTTAGACTACTAAAAGATGCGGATTGGAGCTTTGATTTAAAGAGGTTTTTACAAAACTTGATTCAAGAAACTAGGCAGCATAGTGACGTACACATCCAATACGAGATCGATGAACTTCCGGAGTTAACGACCTTTCAAAAATACTCCATCTTTCTAGCCCTAAAGGAAGGCTTAACAAATGGTATGAAGCATGGTCAGTGTGACCTCTTCCACTTCGAGTTACGTTATAAGGAAAATAGACTTGAATTTATTTTAAAAAACAACGGGAAGCCCATTACCAATCAACCTCATGGCTTTGGGTTAAAAAGTATGGAGGAACGCGCTAACCAGTTAGGTGGAACTGTTCAAAAATACAGTGAAGATCCTTGGGGATGTGTACTTGAATTGACTATTCCCCTTTAATCCCTAGTTCTTTTAGGAAAAGTAATAGCTTACTGCGGTCACTCGTACCCATTTTGGAATAAAGCGTGCTAATGTAATTTCGGACCGTGCCTTCTGAGATGAATAGGGCCTTGGCAATTTCACGATTGGTGTAGCCTTTCACTATTAAGCTAGCAATCTCCTTTTCTCGATCGGTCAGTTCTACTTGCACATTGTGTAGGTTCGGGATGGGAGAGGCATATTGATTCATTTGAAATAGCCTAGAAGCTAGCTTTGCAGCAATGGGTCCTTGAAGGATGAACTGCCCGTTGGCTGCGTCCCGAATCGCATTCAACAAACGATCGCCGTGCATATCCTTTAATAAATAACCCGTCGCACCATGAGCCAAGCACTCTACAATATCCTCTTCTTCTGCAAAAGTAGATAAAATCAAAATCAAGGTGGAAGGAAAATCTGCCTTGATTTTTTTCGTGCCCTCAATTCCATTCATCACTGGCATTTTGATGTCCATCAGCACGAGATCTGGTTGCAAAGTTTTGACGAGATCATACGCTTCCTGCGCATGACTGGCCACGCCGACCACTTCAAAGTCATCCTCAAGATTTAAGATTACTTCCAGTGCATCTCTAAGTAAGGTTTGGTCATCGACCAGTAGGATTCGGATTGGGTTCATAGTGGCCTCCAAGGGATTACTAAATTATGTAATATTATATTACAGAATAAACCTGAAAGGCAGATATAAGCGATAAAATAGTTAAAAAATGCCTGACCCCCGGTAAGTTAATCCGTTAGCGTGTTGGGGTCAGGCACAAAAAATCCAATATTTAATTTAACTTTGTGCTCCATTCAAATTTGCTTCAAATAAATCTATGATTTCTAAGAACCTTTCAGCTTCTCTAAAGGTATGGTCTGCTAATAGTGGATGGATATTGCTTTTAATTCGGCAGGCTTCTATTAGCTCTCTTGCTGTTTTCTTAAAGTCTCTCAATGAGACTACTGAAACTCTATTTTGGTCTAAAAATTGACTAAGAATAGGTTTAGTTTCAGATTGTGGTCGCATTGAATCCAAATCTATCGCTTGAAAAAGGAGTTGGTCAAAATCATGACTAAACTCTCTCGCCTGGTCCACTAATTTTCTTTCTGAAGGGTCTAAAAGATGTCCAATAAACTTAGCATGGTCAGCCATAATTTTTAAGAAAAATACATTTTCTTCAATAACATCATCCGGGGTTGGGGCTAATTTTCCTTCATTTAGTTCTTTTAATCGATTAGCAAAGTATGCAGCTTCTCTACTAATATGGTCAACTAATAAAGGATAATTGTTGGAACGGATTTCACATCGTAAAGTTAATCCTAATACTTTTCTTTTGTAACTCCATATGGCAGCAGCCGCTTGATATACCTCCGTATTAAATGCTTGAACCTGACGCAAATCTGAATTGACGGTAAATCTGGACAACTTTTCCTCTATTCTTTCAAACAAAGTTATAAACTGATTTGCTTCATCAATCAATTGTTGCTGTTCATAAGTAAACCCCAAGCTTAAAAACAAGGCATGCTCTTTCATAATTCTAGACCAAAACCTAATTTCATCTAATGACCTAGCTACAATTGGATCCCCCATCTAACCCCTCCCCTAAATGAAATCTCCCTTATTAATCTTATTATTCAATTCTTGTACCCATTCACATAATCTTTCCATGTAAAATAAACTGCTCGCGTTCGTATTAAGAGGTAAGAAATCTCTTTATCTATCTATCAAATACACAAAAAAACCCCCTCTTTCTTTTCCAAGGGGGCCACACTCGTATAAGGGTCTGATAAAGGTGCCTGGACCCCAATACGTTCATCCGTTAACGTGCCGAGGGTTAGACACCAGGTTTAGAAGTGTCATGCATTAACTTTAAAACCAATCACCTTTGACTGTAATTTGTAAATTATCTATAACTTTGCTCTTCATACTAATGTTTGGATTTAATAGAATAGTTCCATTCTGAGACAACGTATTTACTTTAGACCTTGAAATGCCAAAGATATCTGCTATTAGTTTATCTATTCTAAGACCAAAATCATGTTTATAGCAAAGTATAATCGTAACCTCGTTAGATCGTGAATCGAGCTTTTCTTTTCTTAGTTCGTATCGTATATCTGCATTCACATCATTACATAGTTTTCTTAATTTCTTGATTTGAAAGGCATAGTACCAGATGGTCTCTTTATCATTATTCATAAATTTTTGAATGAGCATAGAGTCCATTTTATTAATATTGACTCTCGAAAAAATAGGGTAGTTCCAAGTTCCCTCACAATGGATACAGTTATAAATAAGCCAAATATCAACGATTTTCTGATTCGCATTTACCCTGAATTTCTCACTACAATAAAATTCTGTGTTCGTTTTACATTTACTACAATTTCGTTTTATATTTGGTGTTTCCTGAGCTATGATCTCATAAGTGAATAAATTATTTAAACTCATTTACCAGTTCCTCCTATTTAATCAGAGGAACGCAAAAAACGGTTGAATGGAGAAAGATTTCCCATATAAAAAGCGGAATACCTTATAGGTATCCCGCTGGAATGAAACAACTAACGATCCTGCGTTCCCTGTAATGGTTAAAAATAGGCACACTTCTCCCGTTGTTGAACAATAATGTTCAAAAAAAGAAATGTACTATTTAGTTGCTTAACCATTACAAGTATGTTGGCAAAATCAATTCCACCTTCCAAATTTCTCCTGTATTATTAGTATGCCATTATTATTCAATAAACACCATTGTTAATGAAAAAAAGTGCCTGACCCTCGATACGTTAATACGTTAACACACCGGGGGTCAGGCACGAAAAATAAAGTTCATAGCATCTACATTTATTCCTTATAGCAAGACTTCTCATGCCGAAGCAGCCATTCCTTTCTCCACAAGCCACCTGCATAACCCGTTAATTTCCCACTAGAACCAATGACTCTGTGACAAGGAATAACAATGCTTAACTTGTTTTTCCCATTGGCACTCCCTACCGCTCTAATCGCTTTTTCATTCCCAATGGAAACCGCAATATCCTTATAACTTCCCGTTTCCGCGTAGGAGATTTTAGTTAATGCTTCCCATACTGTTTTCTGAAAGTCAGTCCCTGAAAAATGGTACGGGAATGTAAATGTATCTCGCTCGCCTTTAAAATATTGATCAAGCTGGTTATAGCATTCTCTTAAAACGTGAGGCGTTTCATCATGTAAAACATTCACCTTTTTACTCTCTTCCGAAAACAATATAGAAGTGATTGCCTCATGAGTACCGGTAATTTCTATCAAGCCAATCGGTGATTCATAATCTAATTTATGTGTTTTTGTCATATAAGGACCTCCAAAGATAAAAGGTAGCATACGCCTGCCAGCCTTCCCAATTTACTGCATATTCTTTTACTTCTTCTATGGTTGGTTTCCTCTCAAGACCTATGAAATTCTTTAATGCATTATGTAGGCCGACATCGGAAACTGGAAAGGCAGAGGGAATGTGCAGGCATTTCATCATCACATAATCTGCAGTCCATGGTCCGATACCTCTCATCATCAGTAGTGATTGATGTATTTTTATAAAATCTTTATTTTGAAGCAATATCTCTTTTGATAATTCTCCCTTTGCCATAGCTTTAGCGATGCCAATGATGTATTCAGCCTTCCTGCTGGTAAATTGAAGGTTCCTTAAATCATCCACACTTAATGAAGCAATTTTTTCATATGAGGGGAATAGCCAGAACGTTTCTCCTTCGAAAGTTAGACTTTCGCCAAATTGTTCGACGAAGCGCTTCTTTAATGTGTAGGCAAATGTTAAATTGATTTGCTGTCCCATAATGGCCCACACTAACGCCTCAAATAAATCTGGAATACACATAATACGTAGCCCATAATATTTATGGGCAAGATTCTTCAAAACTTGATCCTGATTAGCGACTTCATAAAAAGCCTCTAAATCCTGATCCAAATCAAACCATTCCCAAATATACTCTACTGCTTTTTGGCGAAAGTAAATAGATGGTTTGCCCACTGGGAATTCAACTCTAATGACATGATGGGTGAATCCAATCTGACATAATATCAAAGACTCTTCAATTTTTATGAGTTTATAAACAGACCCCTCTTGAATTTTATGAAGCACTTCCAAGCTAGACCTGTCTAAAAAGATTAGACACTCTTCAAAATTAAATTCCTTGGCCAGTGTGCCTGACCCCCGGTACGTTAATCCGTTAACGTGCCGGGGGTCAGGCACCATATTCAAGGTGTAGAATGATTTAAGAAAGAAATGATATNATTTCCGACTGTTACGGTTCTATTAACTAAATCAGGAGAGTTAGATAATTGTTGTTTAATACTTTCAACATCAATTTGCTTAGCCTGTTTTTTAAAAAAATTCACATAAATCTCCCTTATACTCCAAATTTAACCTTTAATATTTTTCACAATATAAAATTTCTTATACACATAACTTTCCTTGTATATTTTTTAATTCTAAGAAGAAAATACATGTGAAAAAAAAAAAAACAAGGAGTGATTTGTATGTCATTAACACCGTATGATCCATTTAGACAACTAGCAAATATGAGAAGAAATTTTGACCGTTTTTTCTCTGACTTCCCTCTAGATCTTGGGATGGAAAACAATAATTTTGGGAATATCAGAGTTGATGTGCATGAAACTGAAAATGAAGTAATTGCTTCATGTGATATTCCAGGTCTTGAGAAAAAGGAAGATGTAAATATTGATATTGAAAATAATATGTTAAGCATCAACGGTACCATCAATAAAACAAATGAGATTAAAGAAGAAAGTATGTATAGAAAAGAACGCTATACAGGTAGCTTTCATAGGACTGTATCCTTGCCAAGCCCTGTATCTAATGAGGGAGTAAAAGCAACCTATAAGAACGGTGTTCTTGAAGTCAGAATGCCAAAGAAAACAAATGATAACAAAAAGAAAATTGATGTAGACTTTCACTAAATGAGTAAACTATTACCTGTTATGAAGGAGTTCGGCAAAGATTACTTGCAAGAAATAGCTAATGAACAACCAGATTTAGTTGATTTACTTATTTTAACTGTACATTTACCCTCTCATAAGAAAAAATTTATATTAAAGCAGTTAAACAATGATATTAAGAAATCTTTTCTCATACAATAATGTATTACATTTGCATTACTTCATAAATTGGAGTAATGCTATTATTTTTATTAATAAAGAGGGTAAAGGGAGGGAAACACACTTACCCCTAATTTCATGAAACGGGCTCAATAATAAAAAAACTTTTTTGCAGAAATAAAACCGATTCAGTGTGGTAAGCTTTGATTCTACCGATGAAGCATTTTTTATTTGGCCATACTTATATAATTTTTAAAGAGGAGTGATAAAAAGTGCCAAGAGTTAAGTATACCGAAAGTGATGTTGCATTGATGGCAAGGATGATGAGGGCAGAAGCTGAGGGTGAAGGGCGACTGGGGATGCTAATGGTTGGTAATGTTATTGTAAACAGACTTAAAGCTGATTGTTTAGATTTTTTAAATTTAAGGTCTATAAGGGACGTGATTTTTCAAGTACAAGGAGGAAATTATTCTTTTGAAGCAGTACAAAAAGGTAATGTTTTTTATCAAAGAGCAAGAGAAGTAGAAAAAAGATTAGCTAAACAAGCCTTAGATTACTGGAGACAGCATCCTTCTAAGTATGCTCTTTGGTATTTTAATCCGTATGGTCAGTGTCCACCTGCTTGGTATGGTCAACCATTAGCAGGACAATATAAACAACATTGTTATTATGAGCCACAGGCAAATACATGTGAAAGTGTCTATAGGTGGTGAAAAAAACACTAAAGATTGAAACCTAATAATAATTTGTTACTGATTATAAAGCCTGTATCGAAGATTACTAAGTAATCATTATTATAGGCTATTTTTTATATTCCTTCTTAATGTTTTTTGTTGCAACCTTTTTTCCTTTTTTCTCATACTTTTTGTTACATCACCATTACCCATCATCATTGGAATCCAAACCTTTCTCCCAAAGGCGCTGCTGCAATCGACGCATTTTTCTTTACCTGCAAATGGGTTATTGCTGGTTCCACAAACAGAATTTGGTTATTATTCGACTATTTTTTATCTATTCATTCTTGGTATAATCAAATAAAGTCTCCCCACTAGGTATACTCCTAAAATTATATATTAACGGGGCATAAATAAAAATATAGCAAATCTCCACTTTATGTTATTAGTTAGGAAGGTGGCATGATATATGAAGTTAAAAAATGATAATAATTTTGATGGAATTTTTGAAAAAAAGTTCTCAAAGCGAGATCTTTACACAATTTTACAAAATATGAATCAGGCACTTTATATAATTGCCCTTAATGACAAAATGGAAATTGATCGCTTTGTTGAAGTTAATCAGGCTGCACATGACCAGCTAGGGTATAGTAGAGAGGAATTTTTAAATCTCTCACCTTTCGAGATTATAGATTTAAACTATTATCATTTTCTTAATGAGGAACTACAACAACATCGTGGAGGTGGCCCTGTAACAATAGAGTCTACTCACTTTACAAAAAAAGGAGAAAAAATCCCTGTGGAAGTGAGTAGCCGTATCAAAACATTAGGTGATAATACAAAATATATTTTATCGACCGTTCGGAATATCGCTACATCTAAGGAGACCGAATTACTTTTAGAGAGAACTCTAAAACAGTTTGAATCCCTTTTTAAGAAAAATCCCGATATAATCTTTTTTCTAAATGTAGAGGGGAAATTCACCAAAGTAAATGCAGCAGGTGAAAAGATACTAGCATATTCTATGGACGAGCTTTTAAGTATGTCTTACGAATCAGTATTGCACCCGGAGATTTAGGGGAAACCAAGAAGCAGTTTCAAAAAGTTTTAAAAAGAAACACAGCTTTGTTAGAAATGTCAGTAATAACTAAAAACAGCAAAAAAAATCAATTTAAATATCACAGCAGTCCCAATAATAGTACACAATAAAATTATCGGGGTTACAGGAATTGCTAGAGACGTGACCTTACAAAAGGAGACAGAAAGACAATTAAAAGAAAGTGAACATATAAAGTACTTATTTCGTTAAAGCGCCCGATTACGGAAGACCCAAGAGCAACAAACACCCTATCAGATAAATCCTTAAAACCCATTCTATGCTAAACGGTTCAATTTTGTTTTAAACAGTGAATCTTTTTTAAATCGACATTTTATTCACCAAGAAAATTGATGTGCTCTTATCCTAACAAATTTTATTTGGGACTTATATGTATGCCCTCACTTTCTCGCCAATCTGCGTAAAGTATACGCTTTACATTATCATATCCATTGATAGTTAATTGGTTATCTAACCACTGTTGATCAAATCCGAGTTCATGTAAATTATCCCATAAAATTTCCCCATCTATAATTAACGATGTTGGGAGGTCTACTGGACTTTCTGGAAGATTGAGATCTTGCTTGTCTGGTTTTTGATACTTGGATTTTAATAATAAACTTATTTGCCCATTAGCTTCCAATATACCGTATTTGACTTCGCGAACTGAAAAGACATTATTTTGACGGAGTATACTCAATACTTGATTTACATCCAATTTGTTCTTTGTAAGTAACTTTCTGTCCATAACACCATCTCGAATGATGACGTTAGGATTGCCTAATAAGAGAGAACGTGTCGATTTATTTTTTAGAGTCATAAACTCTATTCCCAACATAAGAAACGTCCACAATC
This sequence comes from Bacillus carboniphilus, assembly GCF_039522365.1. Lineage (GTDB taxonomy): Bacteria > Bacillota > Bacilli > Bacillales > JC228 > Bacillus_BF > Bacillus_BF carboniphilus. The sequence goes on from NZ_BAAADJ010000016.1 coordinate 15,922, forward strand.
CGATGGCATATAAAAAATGAAAAATCCCTACCTTATCTTCATAAATGGTATTTCCTAAAAAATCTCCAAGTACTAACACAAAAACTAAGTGAAACGGGGTTAATTGATAGATGGATGTTCTGCCTGTTATGATAATGATAAAAAATAAAGTTGCAAAACCAACGATGACTTTGATCGTCAGTAAACCAATATTGACTTCTTCCAAAGTTTTTTCCTCCAATTTAAATTTTACTTAGTTGTAAGATCTTGAGGTTTAGATAAAGAGGCTAGTTTTAGTAGTAAAGCTCGAGTTACAATTCCAACAATGATGTAATATATGAATGAATATCTGTATCTCCACTCTAAATAATTAACAAGTTTGACCCACTCGCAAAATGGTTCACCAATAAAGGCGTATGTTAGTGCCATAATGATTTGGGCGATTATAAAAAATTTCCATGTTCTAAAATATTGATATAACAACATGTATGCTACAGGTACCATTGAAAAATCAAAAGGAAAGGCCCTAGGAATAAAAGGAAGGAATGCAATTGGATAATCCCAAAACCTATATTGTAAGCCAACTACGTCTAATAAGGTTGTTGTTATGATTATTAAGGTACCAAACAACAAAATTTCTAAAATCATGTCCCGTTTAACGAGTTTAGCCCATATAACCCAAGGCACAACTAAAAAACCGGCTAATATCCACCATTCCCAAGTTAAAAACTCATTCTTTAGCCAATCATTTAATTCTAAAAGGTACAGTTTATCTTCAAAAAAACGTATTTCATTAGAATTTTCAAATATATTTTCTATTGATATCACCACTATATTTAAATTATTTGGTAACAAATATTTTTGAATTCAAACTTTTGGACCAACCTTGTTAGTATTACCTTATTTTAGTAATGAATTTCCATCGTAAATAAAAAAAACATGCTAGAAGGTGACCAAGTGTAATTTAACTTTTTAAAGTAAGAGCATTTCTTTGTAATGAGAAATGCTTTTTATTTTTGTAAAAGCATATTTAAATAACAATAATAACACTATAAAAAACGATACTAATTTATTGTAAAACAATAAATTATGTGTTAAATTCGTATTGTGTTTTAAATGAATGTTAAACGAGGTTCTACCACTTTCTTAAAGTTCATTATTTTTCTGGTTGGAATTGCTGTGCTTGCTGTGTGTATATATTTTTTGCCTGAAGCAGCCAGAAGAGATGCCATAGAGCGCCCAGGTGATTATTCGCTATATCCACTTTTGGTATGTGCATATAGAATATGTATTACGTTTTCTGTGGCGTTGTATCAAATATGTAAACTTTTAACCTGTATCGAAAAGCATAATGCTTTCTCTGAGTTATCTCTTCAATCTTTAAAGGTAATTAAAAAGTGCACTTTTACTGTCATTTTCTTCGTTTTTTTAGCAATAGTTTATTTAAGGGTGCATGCTCAATTCACAGGTGATGATGCAGCAGGTCCAATATCTCTAGGTCTAATGGGCATCTTGGCAACAAGTATTATCGCAGCCATTGTGGACGTGCTTCAAAAACCTATAAAGAATGTCTTGGATTCACAGCCATAAAAAAGTGCCTGACCCTCAGCACGTTAATCCGTTAACGTATTGAGGGTCAGGCACCAAATTTCCATTAGTATGCCATTATTATGCAATCATTACCTTTGTTAATGAAAAAAAGTGCCATACCTTCGATACGCTAACACATCGGGGGGCAGGCACGAAAAATAAGCCAGTGGGACAGAGGTTCCTGTCCCCTCTGTCCCTACTTATTCTTCAGCACCTCGGCGAGTTCATATAAGGATTGGTGATGTTTAATTTGATATTCCCGCCCTACCTTTTCCAAGTATCCTTTTTCACAGAATTGTGTCAGTACATGCAATAAGTGACGGTAGGATACACCTAAGAAATCACAAACCGTAACGTGTTTCTCCTTATAAACCCCATGATCGGCCGTTTGCAAAATAAAATCCGCAAGCCGGTTTTCAAGCGGAAAAGCGAGACTTTGTGAATACTTCGCTGCCATGATGGTTGCTTTTACACTTAAAAACTTGGTTAATTCTCTTAGAAATTTGGTATCCTCAAGCAATCGGTTGCGATAGTAACGAATAGGAAGAGCAAAACAAATGGTCTTCGTGGAGGCTTGAATCCCTTTTGTATAGTACACATCATTTAATAGTTCCATTTCTCCAATGTAGTCCTTTGCATTGATAAAATTAATTAAGGACACTTTCCCATTTTGATGGGTCACATAGATTTTGGCTTTCCCCTCCACCACGTAAAATAAATAATCCGGCCTCTTTCCTTCTTGAATGATCCAATCATCACGTTGATATTCATGTACTTCGATAAACTCCTCGACTGGAAAGGAAAACAAATGGGCAATCGAGTTCTCTTCCAGAAATAGCTTCTTTTTCTCACCTTTATAAATTTCCATTTTCCACCTCAAAATATGAGATATCTCATATTATTCATCTGTATCCCCATGATATCATGCAATCATTAGGAGGATACAGTATGAACGCACAACGCTGGATGAGCATACGATTTTTTAGTTTCTTTTTGACATGGGGCATTTTTCTACCCTATTGGTCTGGATGGTTAATTCATACAAAAGGGCTTTCAGTATCACAAGCTAGTTTCGTCATGAGCTTAGGATTGATCGCAAGAGGGCTTTCAACCTTATTTGCTTTCCCTTTTTTATCAAGCAAGCTGAGCAGTAAAATGCTATTAAATATGGCGGGATGGGGCACGCTGATTGCGATTGTCTGTCATATTCCGTCACATTCTTTTACAAGTTTACTTATTGTAACGATTGCTTTACATCTCTTTTATCCCATGCTGATGCCAGCTTTAGATAGTGCTGCCGGAGTCCTTGCACAAAGCAAGCAATTAAAACATTATGGGAGAAGCCGTCAGTGGGGATCGATTGGATTTGTCTCAGTCGGCATGATCTTAACCATTTTTATAGGCATGTTCGGAGATGAAGTGATATTTTGGGCATTATTACTGGGGATCATTGGATTTACGTGTCTCGGCTTTATGCAAGCACCAGATATATTATCTGAAAAGCCGCAAGTAGATCAGACACAGAAAGAGGGATTGCTCCAATTATTCGGTATCAAACACTTTGGTTTAGTACTCATGATTGTCATCTTACTCCAAGCAGCACATGCTACGTATTACACGTACGGTTATATTTTTCTACAAGAAATCCAAACACCAACATACCTGATTGGAGTCATTATTAACATTGCCGTTATAGCAGAAATCATATTCTTCTCTATTGCAGATAAAAAGTTTAATAACTTTTCCATTGGAACTTTACTGACTCTAGCTGCTATTGGTTCGTCTGTTCGTTGGATCCTAGTGTTTATATTCCCAAATGTCGTGATTTTCAGTCTAACGCAACCCTTACATGCATTCTCGTTTGCGATGGCACATTATGCATTTATGAAATACTTAATCAAACATATTCCACATGCCCAAATTCCGAAAGCACAAGGCATGTATAATGCTTTGGCCCTTAGCTGGAGTACGGCTGTATTCACCATATTCGGCGGTTATTTATACGAAATCGAACCAAGAAGTGCCTTTATTGGAATGATTCTTTGTACGATTCCAGCCATGCTTCTTGCACTTGTATATCGAAGGCAGGAAACTAGGAAGGAAGTTTTAGTTACAAATTAAGTTAAAGGTACCTGACCCTCATTACGTTAATCCGTTAACGAACCGAGGGTCAGGCACCAATTTTGGCACCAATTTTTTACTGTTTTTCAGCGCACTGTTTTAATGCCTTCATTTGTTTCTCTAACCCTTTTTTCATAAATACACGAAAAAGGATACTTAATATCTTTCCTGAAACAGTCTTACCTGTTACTTCTTCTGTAATATTAAGAATACTGGAATTAGGACTAATTTCTTGAAGGTTGTATGAAACATTGATTAAAAAAGAAGGGTGATTCATTTGAATGTTTAATCTATTATTTTTAATGTATTCTGTGACTTGTCCTTCATATTCTTGAATACGATTTCCTTCTCTTACCCTTTGTTTAAACTTAACACCCACCGGATTACTAATATCAAACTCTGTTAAATACTCAGTTCCTTCTAATCCTGTCATCCATTCTTTTTGTTTATCATTATCATCTAAGTAAGAGAATACTACCTCAATAGGAGCTTGGATCTCCGTTTGACTTGTTATTAACAATGTTTTGTACCTCCAACTATCAGCAGTGGTCATTATGATTTCTTAACTTTTATTGGAACATATATTTCTGTCTGGTTTAATTGATATTTCGGATTGATTACTGTTGTCTTATAAATTTCAATTACAGGAAGTCCCACAAATTCAATATTTCGTGCTTGATGTATCTCTTGATATAATTTTTGATATGCATACTTCATATTAGCTCCATATGGCCCAACATAAGTTAGAGTTGCATACTGTCCTCCTCCTAATTGCTGATATGAAATCTCCCCCTCTGAAAAAAAGGATTGATTGACCTCTATGCAACTATCAAATCTCAATAGACTCGAAGGTGTTATGCTTGGAGCATCAAGTCCAACACCTATGAGCAGAAGATCTTTACTATAAACATTATTCTTTTTTGCCCATTGGATTAATTTATTGAATAATTCTGGATCAACTTCTTCGTAAGGACCGACACTTCTAATAAAAGCAACATTTATCGGTCTTAGACGTTTGATTGAAACAGCGGAAAGCTCAAATTCACTTAACACTTTTGGGTTGTATGAATCCTCTACATTTATACTTGATTGATTGTGGATTGGCTGTTCTTTAAATTTTTTCGGTGTTATATTGTATTTCCTTTTAAATGCTCTGGTAAATGTTTCTGAATTCTTAAACCCCAAATCAGTTGAAATGTTAATAACTTTCTCATCCCAATATTTCAAAGCAAACGCTGCTTGCTCTAACTTAATACGAGTAATATATTGCTTTAATGTTTCACCAACCACACTTTTAAACATTCTGTGAAAGTAAAATGAAGATAATCCTGCTTTTTTCGAGACCGTATCCAATTCTAAGTCCTCATGTAAATTTGCTTGTATAAAAACAAGAATAGGAATAATAACTTCTAACTCCTTACTTTTGATAGCATTCGTAAAATCACTCCTTTCATTATTTAATTTATCAAACATCATAATACATCACTTGACTATTCTTGCTTTTTTTATAGAAGCACAACATATTTTTTTTTAAAAAAAAGGTAGCTACGGACTGTTAGATAGGTATGGGTAAATTATAGAAGCCGTACAGTGGGTCTTGGCTGGTTAAATACACATCGTGAGTTTATGAAAGCGGTATTGGGTCCAGGAACCATGGGGACTGTCCGCGGATTTCTCCCTTGTCAAACCAAAAATTTTTAATTTTTCATGTAATATTACATAATTAACAAAAAAATTCCAGATACTTGTTATGAATATTAAATTAATCTAAAAAAGGAATTGATTATATGGATAATAAAAACGCTGCAAAGTTAACCGCGGGTGAGTTAGCACACTGTTGGGAACAGTTAATGACTAATAGTATGTCAAATGTTGTTTTGGAGTATCTGACCTTAACATCAGAACTAGAAGAAGTTAAATCTCTTTGTAGTGAGGCGGGTTCTATTTCTAAATCTGCTGTACAATTTTTTGAATCTGTTCTACGAAGTGAAAACTATCCAATCCCCAAAGGCTTTAACATTATAGATGATTTAAATCCAAATGCCCCTAAGTTGTATACGGATGTTTTTATACTATTTTATTTAAATAATATGTCTAAAATTGGAATGTCCTTAATAAGTATGGCACTATCCGATTCTGTAAGAGAGGATATCCGCAATTTTTTCCACGAACAATTAAAAAACGTTTCAAGTTTATTTGAACGTACAATAGCTATTCTATTAGAAAAGGGAGTATTTGTAAGACCTCCTTCAATTACCTCCACTCATGAAACAAACCCAATGGCAGATAAAGGATTTTTGGGTAACTTCTTTAATGATAATAGAGAATTAACGGCAAGAGAAGCAAATGAGCTACACAAAAATGTTTTTATGAATTATATTGGTAAAAACTTATTAATTGGGTTTATACAATCTACATCTAATCAGCAATTAATGAGTTTATTGCAACATGGAAAAGAATTATCTTTAAATATTATAGACAAATTAGGTGATATTCTACTTCAAAATGATTTGCCTATTTCAATGACTTGGGATACGAATGTTTTGGATGGTAAAACATCTCCTTTTTCAGATAAATTAATATCTTATCTATTAGACCAACTTAATCGTGATGGTATCGCCAATTATGGGTATAGTGCAGCAGTAAGTATCCGAAAAGATTTAAAAACTACATATGCAAAGATAATTGCAGATGTGTATCAATATGAAGAACATATAAAAACCTATATGATAAAAAATGAGTGGCTGGAGAAACCTCCTGTTGCACTAAATAGGGATAAGCTTGCTCAAGACTAAAGAAATGGTGAGTGTAGTCTACTGTTACTCATTTTAGGACAAGCATAAAATCAAAAGCAGCAGGAATTTCCTATTGAGATCCTGCTGCTTTTTTATCAAAAAAATGCCTGACCTTCATACGTTAATTCATGAACGTATGAAGGTCAGGCACTAAATTCACACTAAATATTCAGAACATTATGTACATTATCTGATAAAATAAAGAAAGCTAGTCCAATAATTTAATAGGAGGGCAAACGACTATGACCCAACCAACCACTTCACCCTATGGAACCTGGAAATCTCCAATCACAACGGATTTGATAGTTCAAGGCACAACTCCTCTCGTTCAGGTCACCTTTCATGGAGAAGATTTATACTGGATTGAGGCACATCCTTCTGAAGGTGGCCGCAATACCGTGATGCGGAAAGCTTCGAATGGTTTCGTTTCTGAACTCACACCGGCACCGTTTAATGTTCGAACCCGTGTTCATGAATATGGGGGTGCACCCTTTATTGTGAATGGGGACCATCTTTATTTCTCCAACTTCGATGATAACTTACTCTACATACGCAACGAGAATCATGAAATTCGTCCCATTACATCAAACTCTGCTCATCGGTATGCGGATTCAACCATCGATCGACTACGTGGCCGATTATACTGGGTTCAAGAAGACCACACGGAATCTGCTATTTTTGCTGAGACCACGATTGTTGCCATGGATCTAGACGGAAGTAATGAGCGGAATATTGTTTCTGGCAATGATTTTTATTCCAATCCTCGCATTAGTCCAGATGGCAAACAACTCGCCTTTCTAACTTGGAACCATCCGAATATGCCTTGGGACGAAACGGAGCTTTGGGTAGCTGATTTGAATGAGGACGGATCGGTTTCGAATGCTAAAAAAGTAGCCGGTTCGCCAGGTGAATCTATTATTCAACCAGTCTGGTCTCCAAATGGCACCCTTTACTTTGTTTCAGACCGGACCAATTGGTGGAATATCATGCGGGTAAAAGGAGATGACGCTGAAGCCATTTACCCTATGGAGGCTGAATTTGGATCGCCTAGCGGGGTATTTGGGATATCCGATTATGATTTTATCAATGAAACGACTATTATAGCGGCCTACACACAAAACGGAGCCCGCCACCTTGCCATAATTGATGTGGAAAGCAGCGAAATAACTTTTATAGAAACTGGGGATACGGCATTCTCTTCTGTTCACTCAAATGGTAAACAGATCGCTTTTCTCGCTGCGTCACCGACGAAGTTTCCTCGAATCATCCGATTAAATGCACATGCAGGAAATTTAGAAGTGATAAAAGCGTCATCAGAACTAACCTTGGATCCAAGCTATCTCTCCCTACCAGTCCCTATTGAGTATCCAACCGAAGGAGACAAGACAGCTCATGCCATTTTATACCGTCCAAAGAATGCGGACTACATCGCTCCAACCGATGAAAAACCGCCTTTATTAGTGCATGTCCATAGCGGACCTACAGGGATGAGTTCTTCTATACTGAACCTGACAAACCAGTACTGGACAAGTAGAGGATTTGCTGTAGTCGATATCAACTACAGTGGCTCGACTGGATATGGACGGGAATATCGGGAGCGGCTTAAAGGAAACTAGGGAATTGTGGACGTACAAGATAGTGCAAATGCCGTTCGCTATTTAATCGAAAAAGGCGAGGTTGACCCAGATAGGTTGCCATTGCTGGAGGTAGTGCAGGTGGATATACGACGTTAGCCTCCCTCGTATTTACAGATGTGTACAAGGCAGGGGCCAGTCACTATGGCCTAAGTGAGCTTGAGATTTTTGCGAAAGAAACGCATAAATTCGAATCCAGATACATGGTTGGCTTGCTTGGACCTTATCCCGAAGCAAAAGAAACCTATTTCAACCGATCACCAAGCAATTTCACTGATCAATTATCTTGCCCGGTTATTTTCTTTCAAGGACTGGATGACAAAATTGTCCCACCGAACCAAGCAGAGCTAATGGTGGAAGCGCTAAAAGCAAAAGGCTTACCGGTAGCTTATATTGCCTTAGAAGGTGAAGGTCATGGCTTTCGGATGGCACAAAATATTAAGCGATCTTTGGATGGGGAGTTTTATTTTTATAGTAGGGTGTTTGGGTTTGAGGCTGGTGATGAGGTAGAGCCTGTGGATATTGAGAATTTATGATTTAACAAAAAGGTGCCTGATCCCCGTTAGGTTAATATTTCACTCTATTGGGGTTCAGGTGCAAATCTCCTCTGCTCAAGACCAGAGGAACCGTCCCCCATGGTCAAAAAAGAAAAGGACTTTCTTAAGAGCCCTCCTCTCTAATAGAAACTTGAGTATTATTTCGACAACACTTTAATTTTTTTGGAGATGATTTTCTAGGTAATGGATAGCCTCATCAATATTATTGGTTTCAAGCCCAACTTTACGACTTTTAGCACTTGAATAAACAAAAATTATATAATAGGGAAGTTCCTTTTCCATAGAAATCAGTTGGCTGTACTTCACTTGCCTAATATATTCTTCCTTTGTCCTTTTATCTACACTAATTACACGTTTAGGATAGGATTTCTCGAAGATTTCGAATCTTGAAACATCCTTATTATTACCTCCTATTATTGCAACTTCGTATCGTGGTTGGTAATTAGAATTGATAAATAACACATTTACTTGGGTCATAATAAATAAAGTTGAGCATATTACTATTGCTGAAATAAGTCCGATTTTACTACTTGAAGATTCATCTTTAACTTTTCCTAACACATAATATAAAATCACTG
>NZ_BAAADJ010000018.1 GCF_039522365.1 Bacillus carboniphilus
AACGATATGAATTTTTACGTCAATCATAGTTGAACCGCCGTATACCGAACGGTACGTACGGTGGTGTGAGAGGTCGGGGGTTAGTCACCCCCTCCTACTCGATTACCTTATAACTCCATGCGGCAATACAGCATGTACACCTTTAACCCCGTTCACAACCTGTGTAACCCGTAAATCCACAGCTACACTAGCCAAGCCAAGAGCTTCTGTCTTTTTCAACCCGTAAAATTGTTGCATAAGTTGGACCATCTCGTCCAGTGCCACCGCAGTTGCTGCATTTAAGTCCTCATCAAAACCAAAGGTTATCCAGCCAGCTGGCGTTTTAGCTCGAGGCATGTTCAACGACATATTTTCATGAACCACCAAGGTAATATCTACAAAATCCATTGGGCACTCAATAGCTGTACCAGAAACCTCTCCGTCACCCTGTAAGGCATGTCCGTCCCCAATGGAGAATAAGGCGCCATCAACTGAAATCGGTAAGAATAAACTGCTTCCTTTCACAAGCTCCTTACAATCAATATTCCCTCCGCAGTATCGAGGTGGGGCTGTTGGATGAACTCCAGGTTCACCAGGTGCCACTCCCATCAGTCCCATAAAAGGGGATAGCCCAACATGGAATTTACGGCCACCAATGGTACAGCTTCCAGTCATAGTGACGGCATCAAGCTCCCAATCTAATTGGACAGTCTCTTCATCGGCAAGACCAAGTTTTTCATTTTGCCAATTCCGAATGCCACCAGCCCAGTTTTGTCCATACCATCCAGGGGCTAGCTCATTCAATTTAACTTCCAGAACCATTCCGGGTTTGGCCCCCTTAATAGCAATTGGTCCGATAATTGGATGCCCCGGTCGCTCTTCCTTTTCACGAGAAGTATACCGGATAATGTCTTCAGATTTGTCTTTGGAGTATCCCCATTTGATATCAGTAGTTGTCAGCTGGACCGTGTCACCAGACTCGACGGTTAGTATAGGCTGATAGTCTTTACTAAAGCTACCATGTAAGTTTTGATTAGATAATTCTAGTTTGTGTAGCACCTTCATCATCCTTCTAAGTAGAATATGTTTATTTTACAGCAAATAAGAAATAACACGCTAATTTTTCACTCGATTATCATGAATCCGTATAGTTCGTCTAAATAAAAACACACTAAACAACAGATGAAAAAAATTACAGTCGAGGGGATATTATGTACAAGTTATTTACTCATAACGATCTAGATGGTGTGAGCTGCGGAATCGTGGCAAGATTAGCGTTTGGTGACAAGGTAGATGTTCGTTACAACTCAGTAATGGGTTTAGATCATCAGGTGGAGAGGTTTCTTGAGAGTGATAAGAAACACAAGGATGTACACATGTTAATTACAGATCTATCGGTTAATGAAAAGAATGCAAAAGGCTTGAATGATTACGTGAAAGAAGGAGGCAAAGTTGATTTAATTGACCATCATAAAACAGCTATTCACCTGAATGATTATAGTTGGGGACATGTGACGGTTGAGTATGAGGATGGTCGGTTAGCGAGCGCCACCTCTTTACTATATGAGTTTCTAGTGGAGAAGGATCTCCTTAAACCATCTGGGGCTTTAGAGGAGTATGTAGAACTAGTCCGGCAATATGATATCTGGGAATGGGAAAAAAATGAGAACATTAAAGCTAAACAGTTAAATGACTTGTTTTTTATGGTGTCATTGGATGAATTTGAAGAAAAAATGGTGGCACGACTGCAGGACGCTGACCATTTTGAATATGATGACTTTGAGGAAAAGCTCCTTGAGATGGAAGAAGATAAGATTGAGCGATATATCAGGAGGAAAAAACGAGAGCTCGTTCAAACCTTTATTGGGGATTATTGTACGGGGATTGTGCATGCAGAATCGTATCATTCTGAGCTTGGAAGTGAGCTTGGGAAAGAGCATAGCCACTTGGACTATATCACGATTTTAAACATGGGTGGAAGAAAGATTAGCTTTAGAACCATCCATGATAATGTGGACGTCTCAGCCGTTGCTGGACAGTTTGGTGGTGGCGGGCATGCCAAGGCAGCAGGTTGCTCAATGAATGAGGAATCTTATGAATTATATGTGAAAGCTGCTTTTACCATTGAGCCATTAAGACAGGATTTTACAAAGAATCACTATAATATAAAAAATTCAGTGGATGGGTCTTTGTATGTGAATAGAGAGGAAGAGGATTTTTTTATTTATGAAAAAAAGCATCATCAGTGGGTGGTTGAGCGAAACGGTCAAGCCCTCTCAAGCGTATTTCCTTCATTTGAAGAGGCAGAAAGATATATTAAAAGAAACTACTCTGCATGGCTGACACGTGATGAGCATTTCGTAGATTATCTTAAAAAATATGTAAGTAATGACAAGAAAAGAGAAGCTTAGCTGCCTATATCGCTTCCATAACAAGGAGTGGTTCGTATGAATCTTGAGGGTAACATTATAGCAGGGGAGTATGATGAGGGGTTAAAAGAATTTTCCCTTCATCGAGTCAAACACCTGACCCTAGAGTCCACTATAAAAGAAAATCAGCTTCAACTGCTCTATGAATACTTAAAAAAGCACCAGGATGAAGAAGACGGACAGATACTGACTTTGTATGATCAAATTCTTGTCCGTCTCACCCAAGAAGAGATTAACCAATTTATTCAAGATTTAGAACAGGTACAAGCGTTGTACAAGTCCAAATAACTACACATTCGGGGCGTGCCAGGTACGCCCCGAAATTTGTCGAATTGACTGATGAGAATATTCGTGATACATTTATCTCTAAATAGAGATATTTTAATTAAAGGTATTGGTTTTAAATAAATATACACTAAACGGAGGAGAAGAAATGAACCACTTAAAAGGAATGCATCATGTCACTGCGATTACGAGTAGTGCAGAAAAGAATTATGAGTTCTTTACGTATGTTTTAGGTATGCGTCTTGTGAAAAAGACGGTAAATCAAGATGATATCCAAACGTATCATCTATTCTTTGCGGATGATACGGGAAGTCCAGGAACAGATATGACATTCTTCGACTTCCCTGGAATTCCAAAAGGCTCACATGGAACGAATGAAATTTATAAAACAGCCTTCCGTGTGCAGACAGATACTTCATTAGAGTACTGGGTTAAACGATTCGATAGACTGAATGTAAAGCATTCCGGAATCAAACAACAATTTGGTAAGCAGACATTATCCTTTGTGGATTTTGACGACCAGCAATATCAATTAGTTTCTGATGAAAATAATAAAGGTGTCGCTTCAGGTACTCCATGGCAAAAAGGGCCAATTCCTCTAGAATATGCGATTACGGGTCTAGGACCTCTTCATGTAAGAGTTGCGCAATTTGATTATTTTAAAGAAATGTTGGAGAAGGTTCTGCTGTTTAAGGAAATCGATCAAGAAGAATCCTTCCATCTATTTGAAGTAGGGGAAGGTGGAAATGGTGCTCAAATCATTGTTGAACATAACACAGTTCTTCCACAGGCACGTCAAGGATACGGTACCGTTCACCATGCAGCCCTGAGGGTAGAGGATAAAGCAGTATTAGAAGAATGGGATAACCGGATGAGAGGCTTTGGATTCCAAACATCGGGCTTTGTAGATCGATATTTCTTCGGTTCTTTATATGCCCGAGTTGCACCAGGTATTTTATTTGAATTTGCAACGGATGGACCTGGTTTTATGGGTGATGAACCGTATGAAACGTTAGGTGAGAAGTTATCACTTCCACCTTTCTTAGAACCAAAGCGTGAACAAATTGAACAGTTAGTACGTCCAATTGATACAGTAAGAAGTACGATTGATTTTGTTAAAGAATAAGAAAGGAAGCCTACTAGTCAATTGTAGTACTAGTAGGCTTCATTTTTTTAGAGGTAATTGGATAATCACTTCAGTCCCAATATTTTCGATACTTTTAATCTCTACATTACCTTGATGATCTTTAATAATTTTCTCTGTAATCATTAAACCTAGACCCGTGCCACTATCTTTTGTAGTGAAGAACGGTTGACCAATTAACTGCATATTAGCAGAAGGGATGCCAACTCCAGTATCTGATATAGAAACTGTTGCGGTATTTTTATCAGTTTGATCGGTTTGAATCGTAAGTGTTCCACCTTTAGGCATTGCTTCAATTGCATTTTTTAGCAAGTTAATAAACACTTGTTTTAAATGATTGGGTTCACATTTTAAAATAGTTGGTTTAGAAGATAGCTTTGTATTCAATACGATACTTTTAAGATTGCACTCAGACTCGAATAAAAGTAGGACGTCTTGGACGACATCAGTTAAATCACACACCAGAAAGTTTTGTGGTTTTGGCTTGGCTAGTAAGAGGAATTCATTAATAATTTCATTAACCCGTTTGATTTCTCCAAGCATAATAGAAGAATATTGCTTAATCTTTTGAGGATCACGATCTATCATTTGTAGAAATCCAGAAATAACGGTTAGAGGATTCCTCACCTCATGAGCAATTCCTGCTGCAATTTCGCCAGCTAGCTTTAATTTTTCAGATTCGAGTAGTAATCGTTCAGTTTCTTTTTTTTGTGTAATATCCCTAACGATAACAAAGATAGCATCAATAGACTGCTCCTTGTTATAGATAGGGGAGAGTGTCATTTCAACTGTAATTTCTTCTCCATCACTTCGTAGGCATTTTGTTTCAATTGCGATGAGTCTTTCTCCTTGCAGCACTTTCTGAAGCTGTTTTTTAGCTAACGGAACAATACGTTTGGGAAGGATATCAAGCTTTTCCCCAAGATTTTTCTCAATCGGTATTCCAAATATCCTTTCGAACGCTTGATTGGCTGTTAACACTCTTTCATCTTTATCAATAACAACAACTGCATCTTGGGTGTGTTGAATGATGGATTGTAGGTATTCTTGAGATAAAAAGAGAGCTTCTTTTGCTTCATTTTCCCTTTTATATGCTTGTACCCACAGTTTATTTACATAGTTTGAATAGAACAGAAGAAAGATAACGGTAAAAAGTCCAAACAAAACATAATAGATTAAATCTATTTCAGACATTGTCTCTGCATATAGTTCTTGATTCTCAGTGTAAAAATAAATAAGGAGAGATGTAGCAAGTCCTCCTGAAAAAACGATAGCCAAAGCATTTTGATATAGTGATGTCAGGATAATACCGAGAAAAATAAAAATATAGTTTATGAAATAAGGAAAAAAGTAATTGAGTGAAAAAAAGAAAATGTAAAGCCCCAATATGGTTGCGTACATGGTGAAAACGGGTGGAGCTTTGGACTTTAATATAATGACCAAACTAATAGCTATGATTAAGCCTATACTGGGCCAAATAAAGGTTTTAATCGGGTCTAATGAAAAATAAAAGACTAAATCAATTATGTAAATAATCCATAGGATTTTAATGAGTAGACCATTACGATCCCTTAAAAGGTTGATACGCTCCATAAACATAAGGCCTTTCTAAATAAATTTAAGAGCAAAGAAGTATTTTAGACGCAACTTTTTATAAGTGAAATTATACCATAATATTCTGAAATACGGGAAATTTGATAGATTTTGTCGAAAATTATCAGGAGTTTCAGGGAATTAGAAGAAAGAGTGAAAGTTAAAGAAATATAAAAAAGCTGGAAATATCCTAAGAAAACCCTTGCGTACTATTGTAAAAACGAATATTATCATTAAGGTCTGTAAAATATGTTCGTGTAGGAGGATGTAGATGCTAGATAAATGGTTCGGCCTAAGAAAAAACAATACAAACATACGAACGGAATTGTTAGCAGGGATGACTACCTTCCTAACTATGGTGTATATAGTAGTCGTGAATCCCATTATCTTATCGGATGCAGGAGTTCCATTTGAGCAAGTGTTTATCGCAACCATTATTGCTGCTGTAGTAGGAACATTATGGATGGCCTTTTTCGCCAATTATCCAATAGCTATTGCTCCAGGGATGGGATTAAATGCATACTTTGCCTATTCAGTGGTAGGGGCGAACCCTGATATTGGATATGAAGTTGCATTCGGGGCAGTGTTTGTTTCGGGTATTATATTTATTATTCTTTCCTTAACCCCTTTTAGAGAGAAGTTAGTTGAAGCAATCCCGGAAAACTTAAAGTTAGGAATCACTGCTGGGATTGGTCTTTTTATTGCTTTTATTGGATTAAGATTAACAAATATCATTGTGGCCCATCCTTCAAATTTAGTTGGATTGGGAGATTTACAATCACCAGAAGTGGTGTTAGCCTTGATTGGCCTAGCTGTGACCATCATACTAATGGCTTTGAATGTTAATAGTGCACTTTTTTTAGGGATGATTGCTACGGGTGTCATTGCTTATTTAACAGGAAACCTATCGTTTGAGAACGGCTTTGTGTCGAAACCCGAACAGCCAGAATGGTTTGTGTTTGGTTCCCCGATTGATGCATTTGGCGATGTTGTAGGCTATGGTTTATACGCAGTTGTTTTCTCATTCTTACTTGTTACAATTTTTGATACAACTGGTACGATGGTTGGTGTCGCGAAGCAAGCCGGTTTTATGAAGGGGAATAAACTACCTCGTGCTAGACAGGCATTGCTTGCGGATTCAGTAGCGAAAACAGTGGGGTCCATCTTTGGTACAAGTCCAACAACCGCTTACATTGAGTCTTCTACAGGGGTTGCTGCAGGAGGAAGAACAGGGTTAACTGCTGTAACGGTAGCTGCACTGTTTGCTTTAACCAGCTTTTTTGGACCTACGGTTGGTGCGGTATCAGGTCTTGCAGCGATTACATCACCAGCTTTAATTATCGTAGGAAGCCTCATGTTAGGAAACGTTGCACATATTAAATGGAATGAATTTGATGAAGCATTCCCAGCGTTCCTAGTCATCTTGAGCATGCCTTTAACTTCTAGTATTGCAACGGGAATGGCCTTAGGATTCATCTCATATCCACTTTTAAAGCTAGTTAAAGGAAAAGGGCGAAGCGTCCATCCGCTTGTCTATTTATTTGCTGTTCTATTCCTAATTCAGTTGGTGTTTATTCCACACTAGTCTCGGACATGTGCCAGGTTACACATCGGAATTTGCGAATGAGAAGAGAAATTGTATAAAAGGGTAAATAAGAAAAGGCACCCATTGTGGGTGCCTTTATTTTGGTCTGGTGTAATTTGGCTGTTTGTATATCTTTTATACTTGCTTTGGCTTATCTAGAAAAACTCCAACTGTTAATAAAACAGCAGCGGCAACACATAAATAAAGTCCAGATCCAGCTCCATTTATAGTTTCACCCATAAAATCAACACTTTTACTACTTAAGAATAAAATTGAACCAATGATAGCAATAACTCCACAAATTAACCCAATGACACGGTTTAGACTAAGGCCTTTTAGAACGCGATATACAGGATAGATAAAGGGAATAAGAAGTAGGTATCCTTCTTGTTGGAATCCTGATGCAGTTCCGAATAAGCCAAGGTCAACCCAAGGCAAAAATAAAGAAATGATTGCGGCAATTGTTGAAACAACAATAAGTTTAGCGCCTAAACTAGCACTTTTGAAGCTGAAGTTCATGATGTTTCCTCCTTTAGAAAATTATGACAATTGAACTATAAAATTATATCAGACCTTTCGACTAATTTATACAAATATTTTCGAAATGTGCCTGTCACACCTCGAAATTTGTCAAAAAAATAAAGCACTACTATGACATTTAATAGGTTTGCCTTAAGTAGTGCTTTTTATTTTTATTTAATCTGTGGTTTTTTATAAGTCCTTTCTTAGGTTATCCCAAGTTATGGACCTTCTTGAGCTTCTCCAATTCACTCCCTAGGTATTTAGCCAGTTCAAGCATCCCATATTTTCCGGCATCGACCTCTGCATCAGCATTGTAATTGGTATTGGTATTTATATCGTACGTATACACCACACCATCCTGGTCCCGTATAAACTCTATTCCTGCTACTTTAATTTCATTTTCAAAAAGTACATTTTCAAAATCCTGAAGGAAGCCTTCATTAAATCCTTGGATGATTTGAAACTTTGGCTTTTCCTCTACTTCTTCACCAACAGGGCAGAAGAGGTCATTGATTTGACAGGTGTCTGCAGGACATAATTCAAATCCTTCAGATGTGTCTACTTTTACCGCATATAAGAACTTACCACCAACGAATTCACAACGTGTAATAGAAGAATCAGGTGATTGGATATATTCTTGGATTAACGTAATTCCATCGACAGGTACCTCAAATGTTGGCCCATATACATATTCCTTAAGCGCTTCTATTGAATGGAAAAGTTGGACACCCAACCCTTTTCCTGCACGGTTGTGTTTCGTAATAAACGTAGGTTTGTTTAACTTTTTAGCGGCTTCGATAATTTGGTCTTTTCCGACAGCCACAACAGTCTTCGGTGTCCGAACGCCAGCTTTTTCTAAAGCCATATATTGATTAACCTTACTCACTTCTAGTCGCAATGCTCGACTTCCATTTATCACTTTTCGTCCATGTCGTTCTAACCAAGCTAAAACAGATTCAGTTAGTTCAGGTGCAAAGCGATGGTCTCGGGTATGTGAGGAGGCGCTCATACGACTATAGAAAACACCTTCAGGTGGTGCTTCAGATAGATCTATGACACCTTGGTCTAAGAACCATTGTTCATAAGGCAACTCTAATTCTTCCAAACGCTTAATTAAATGATCCGTCCATTCCTGATTTTCGTGAAGAACATATATTTTACTCATTATTTTTACTCCTCCTTACTAAACTGTAGCTTTTCTTTTCGCTTCCACTAGTGGCATAACATCCGTAGAGAAGCGTTCCATTTCTTCAAGCTGTGGAGAGAATTGAAGGAGTAATAAGTCCACTCCAGCTTCCTCAAAAGCAATAATCTGGTCAGCAATTTGTTCAGGTGTTCCAATTAGATTTGGTCTTAATCCACGATTTGAAACCGAATAGTCATATAATTTTACTTGTTGTTCAAGCTGAGACTTTCCAACAAAATCTTTGTATCCAGCATAAGCACTGGATTCCTTAACATCCGTTATTCTAGCTAACTCATGCTGTGCTTCTTCTTCAGTATCGCGGCAGATGACATAGGCAGCCATACCAAATGATTGGAAAGGTTCCTTACCAGCAGCTGATCTACGTGCTTTCATATCATCAATCTTAGTTCGTACCTCATCTACTGTACCACCATGCATAACGTATGCATCGCAGTTATTGACAATAGCCTCTTTCCCCCGTGGACTTTCTCCTCCAGCGTAAAGGATTGGGTTTGGTGTTTGGACAGGTTTAGGAGAGAGATGTGTGTTTTTTAAGGAATAAAATTTACCATCGTGATTGACAACATCCTTGGTCCATAGGCTTTTTAGAACTTCAATGAATTCTTCAGTGCGGTCATATCGCTCATCATGCTCCGTAAAAATCCCACCATATTGACGGGCCTCTTCTTCCCACCATGCGGATACAACATTTAACGTAAATCGGCCGTTACTAATTCGGTCAATATTGGCAGCCATTTTTGCAGTAACAGCTGGATTGTGGAATCCAGGTCGGATGGCGGTCATAATTTCAATTTTACTCGTTACAGCAGCTAATGCTGCTGCTGTTGACCAAGCTTCTAGGGAGGGACTTTCAGGGCCTTTTATGTCATTTAAGTACAGTTCTGCAATAAGAGTCGTGTCATAGCCCCAATTTTCAGCGGATTGAATGACCTTTTTTGCATATTCAAATGTAGGTGGCATTTGCTCATCTTCTACATTTCGTAACCATCCGCCAAAAATGGGTAACCAAAATCCGTATTTCATTTCTCGTCATCTCCTGTTGGTTAATTTTTGAATAAGAGTACACACTTTGCCTGTTGAACATAAAAAAAGGACCTTCATAAGAAGAAGGTCCTGAGTAGGCTTAAATCTTCTTATCTTCTAGACTGCTAAAAGTCTACTGGAATTAGCACCTGGGCCAAAAGGCTGGTTGCTGAGATGTCATCGGGCCAGTCCCTACATCTCTCTTGATAAGGAATCAATATGTAGTTTTCATATAAGCAAAGTATGTTTTAATAAATATATAATACAAAGGGGAATATATGCAAGAGTTTTGTTTCGGAACTCGAAAATTATCTTTTGACCTCAGAACAAGTATCTGTCACCGTCCGAAACTTGTTGAAAAATAGTTAAACAAACGTTTGTTTAAATCTCCTCAAAGAAAAGTGGGCAAAAGCTTAAACAAACGTTTGTTTAAAACTTCAAACTCCCTATAAAAGAGGGATATTAGCCAGTTTGCATTCTTGAATAATGTCATCGTTCCAAACGGAAACCTGCACTTCTCCAATGTGGATTTTTTTAAGTAAGAACATACACAATCGTGACTTACCTATTCCTCCACCAATTGAGAAAGGAAGCAACCCTTTTAACACGGCTTGGTGATATTCGAGTTTACTCCGCTCTTCATTCCCAGATTGTTTTAATTGTTTAATCAATGATTCTGCATTCACTCTAATCCCCATCGAAGAAACCTCTAGAGCCTTTTGTATTTCGGGATACCAAAAAATAATATCACCGTTTAAAGCCCAATCATCGTAATCAGGTGAACGCCCATCGTGTTTTTCACCTGACCGCAACTCCCCACCAATTTGCATGATAAAAACAGCTCCAAATTCTTTTGCTATTTTATTTTCCCTTTCTTTTGGAGACACGCCAGGGTATCGATCTTCAAGTTGTTGAGAAGTTATAAAGGTAATTTCATTCGGTAAAATGGGATTCAGTAAAGGAAACTTTTGATACAGATACTCTTCCGTTTCTTTTATAGCTTTATAAATCGTCTGGACTTCGGTTACTAAATTGTCTAAGTTTCGTTGTTCGCAAGAAATGACCTTCTCCCAATCCCATTGATCCACGTAAATGGAATGAAGGCAATCCAACATCTCATCTCTTCTAATTGCATTCATGTTTGTATAAATGCCCGAGCCAACTGGAATGTTGTATTTTTTTAAGGCATTTCGTTTCCATTTTGCTAAAGATTGAACAATCTCGAGATTATCTCTAAGATCGTACGCCTCAAATGATACTACTCTTTCAACACCATTTAAATTGTCGTTTAGCCCTGTACCATTTTTTAAAAACAGGGGAGCAGATATTTCAATTAAATGTAGCTCCTTTGACAGTTTGTTCTCAAAAAATTCTTTTAATTGCTTTATGGCTAATTCCGTTTGAATTAGGTTTAACTTTGATTTGTATTCACTTGGTGTTACGGGTGTATTTGTCA
Source organism: Bacillus carboniphilus (assembly GCF_039522365.1). Classification (GTDB taxonomy): domain Bacteria; phylum Bacillota; class Bacilli; order Bacillales; family JC228; genus Bacillus_BF; species Bacillus_BF carboniphilus. Next base: position 11,224 of record NZ_BAAADJ010000018.1, read on the forward strand.
AATAGATCAACCTCCAACTTCCGATAGAAAACAGTATCCTTGCCTTTTACTTTATGAAGAGAGAAAAGAGGTGTGCGAGATGACAAAGCCCATTGTGATATGCAAAATGTTCATGAATATCCACTTAAATGATAATCCTAGGTGTATACTTTCCTTTGAGGTGAATCCATATATGGAAATTATCATTATTAATGATGTGTCAATAGAGGCTACCAACTATAAGGAGGAACGAGTGGGAGATAAAGGTAGGATGAAAATTAGTTTTGATTTTAAAGTAGAACATCTTAGGTACCACGAAATTACTACGATGCTATATGCAAACAACTTTAAGGTAAAAATCCCAAAAAAAAATCTTGATTTTGAGGCAGAAATTTCCTCCTATTCAACATCCGTCACAAACCTGTATGAGGTTGGAGCTGTTGGAGATTTTGCTCTATCGTTAATAGAAAAAGAGAAGGATGAACACACGGGAAGCAAACCTTGATTCCGGTTTGCTTCCTTGTATTAGTGGAGTAGGTTTTCCTTACTGTCCACAAAAAGTGAACCATCTTTTTGGACTTCCGCATAAAAGACTTCGGATGGAGAGTGAATCCCTTTCTGTTTTAATTGTTGATAGAGCCATGCTTGATCTAGATGTAATTTAGATAAATTATCTGAAAGTACGTGTCCATCAGAAATAACAGCTGTTTCTAGTGAGACCACTTTCCGAGCTGTTGTTGGTATATTCATATCCTTTTTGGTTATAGTCTGTCTTTCTTCTTTTCTTAATACGGAGATATTTCCATTGGTTTCGAGCACTGCATACTCCACATCAGCCATCGAAAAAATGTTTTTTTGTCGGAGCATGGCTGTTAAGGAATCCAAATCCAAGCGAGATTGCCGCATAGCACTTTCTATAATTTTTCCTTCTTTTATCACGACGGTAGGGGTACCAGAAACAACTTTTCTAGCTCTCTTCGAATTGATATCGATAAAATCCATGACCAGGGTGAATATAGTCCATCCGACCAGAGATAAAACGCCATTTCGTATACTGAGGTTTTGATTAACAACTAAATTGGCTGCGATTGAGCCAATGGCTATTGATGAAACAAAATTGAAGAAGGTCATTTGGCTAATTTCTTTTCTTCCCATGATTCTAGTTAATGTAAATAAAACAATAAAGCCTAAAGCCACTCTAAGAAACAATTCTAACGTACTCATACTACACATCCTTTCTATTTTAAGAATTCTAAAACTCAATCCAATATTTAGCATAAATACTATTTTATAAGTTGCTCAATTGTAACCGAGTTTATGCTTTTGAGTATTTAAACAAACGTTTGTTTAAATATGATGGTTTACGATGTTTATTAAAGGTTAAAATGTTTTCCATTACTTGTAGGAGTAGGTTTATTTGTGATATAGTTACCTAGGTAAATAATTTTTGAGGCGGAGTAAATATGGAAGATCATCGTTTATTTCACGGAATACATCAGCTATCAAGGCTATTGCATAAGCACTTAAATATAACGCTCCAACCATATGGATTGTATAGTGCACAATGGTCTGTTTTGTACGTGCTAAGGACAAAAGGAACATCAACACAATCAGAGCTGTGTGAATATCTCGCTGTTGAAGCACCACCAATGACAAGGTTGATTCAGCGATTGGTCAAACAAGGATACGTCAGTCAAGTAACAAGCGAAAGGGACAAGCGTGTCAAATATATACAACTAAGTGAAAAAGCAATTAAAGAATTTCCAATTTGGGAAAAAGCTGTACTTGATATGAATGAGTCATTAGTGAGAAATTTTCCTGAAGACTCCCAAGAGAAGCTTGCTGCTTTAATTAAAAATTGGCTGACTCAGTTAGAAAAATAATTTTGTTATATACATCAAGGGGGAACATAAATGAGCAAACCTGCTTTATGGACGAAGGATTTTATCTTCGTGTCAGTTAGTAATTTCTTTGTGTTTCTAACTTTTTATTATTTGTTAGTAACACTTCCCATTTATACGATTGAAGATTTGCAGGGAGGAGGGACAGAAGCAGGGTTAATCGTAACGGTATTCTTAATCTCTGCGATTATTTCAAGGCCATTAACCGGGAATTGGATATCACGGTATGGTACGAAGGTAATCTTTATCATATCGTTAACGCTTTTCTTTTTAGGAGCAGCTTTATATTTTTTCCCATCCACCATTGGCAGTTTACTAGTTCTTCGTTTTTTCCATGGAATCGGATTTGGGATGGTAACAACAGCAACCGGTACAATTGTTGCAAATATCATACCTGACTCACGACGAGGAGAAGGAATGGGATATTACGCTCTTTTTATGAATTTAGCAATGGTCATGGGGCCATTCTTAGGTTTAACAGCGATGCAAAACTGGGGAATTGAAGTAACATTTACCTTAACTACACTTTGTGCTTTTATTGCTCTTGGTATTGGAGTATTGGTCCAACTACCTAAAGCGAAAGAAGATGCTTCATTAGCTCCTAAAAGAGAAAAAATGAGCTTTCGTTTTGGGGATATGTTTGAAGCCAGTGCAGTCAAGATCTCCCTAGTTGGGGCTTTCTTTGCAATCACCTATTCTTCTATCCTTTCATTCGTATCTGTATATGCAAATGATAATGGACTAGCCGAAGTGTCTAGTTTCTTTTTTGTTGTGTATGCGGCTGTATTGTTGCTCTCAAGGCCATTTACTGGAAAATGGTATGACCGATTCGGTGCGAATGTCATAATCTATCCGGCCTTGGTTATTTTTGCTGTAGGTATGTTTATTCTGAGTGGGGCACATACAGCCTTGCTATTCTTACTAGCAGCTGGATTTATTGGGTTAGGATGGGGGACTGTATTCCCAAGCTTTCAAACGATTGCAATCCAAGAGGCACCGCCAGCTAAAAGAGGGGTTGCTACTGCTACTTTCTTATCGATTTTTGATGTAGGTATTGGATTTGGGTCATTCATAGTGGGGGTTATTGGAGGCCAAATCGGCTTTAGTTCCTTATACTTCTACGGATCCTTCTTCATCCTAGCAGGAATTCTTTTATACTACTTCCTTCATGGATCTAACCACCAAGTGCCTGCGACCACTCAGAATTTGTCAAATAATAGTTAAACAAACGTTTGTTTAATGCTACGTTAAATAGTTAAGAGTCGACTTTTCGATTGTATTGAGGAGTCGACTCTTTTTGTTTAATTCGTATAAGATATAATCTAAAGCTGATTAAGTCCCCGGCCCGAGTGATTTAATACCCATCGGCTGTACTATGTCGGTGAAGGTACTAGTGACTATAGGTTTTGAGAAGATCCCAATACATTTCAATGTGTTAGAACCCGTATTTTGTATGGAGTGTGGAGCCATTTCTGGAATGATAGTCATCGAGCCTTCTGATAAAGCCGATGTACTGTTACCAATTGTAGCCTTAGCTGATCCATTTAGAATCAGCACAATTTCTTCTGCGCTATCCGTATGTTCAGCAAGCATGTTTCCAGGATCTAATTCAAAATAGACGACAGATAATTCTTTTGCTTCAAAACCAGACCAAAAGGGAAATTCCTTTGTCAGTGGCATGGAAACTCGCCACCTCTTTGCTGAATCACATTCTTGCCAAGCTTCTAGTAGCTTCAAATTATTAATATCAATCATTTTTTCAACTCCTAAAACAGAGTAATTTATGTTTCTATTAAGTTGTTATGCGGTGATTGTCTAATTTATGAGTCTAGATACCTAATTTTCACATAAGAAAAACCAATCCCAGCCTGTAGAAAATGACGAGCATAGGATTGGTATTCATAAACACACTAAAAAGCCACTGATTAAATGGAAACATTTTTATCAGATGCCATTCGCTTTGTATGCCTTATATCAGCCACAATGGCATAGATAATAGAAAGCACCGTAAGCAATAGAAGGACTCCTGAAATAGGGCGAGTGATAAATAACATTAAATTGGAATCCGTTGTAATCGCAATTCTTAAATTCTCTTCAGCAAGAGGTCCAAGAATGACACCAAGGACGAAGGCTGCTAGTGAAAAGCTTCCTTGTTTCATCAAATAGCCAATTACACCAAAAATTAGAAGTACCCAGATGTCGAAGATTCGGTTGTTGATTGCAAAGCTACCTAATGCACATAAAATAATCACTACAGGTATTAAGAAATGTAAAGGTACATCATTGATTTTCAAAAAGAATTTAATTCCGAATGATTGAATGAGTAACATAAAAATCGCTGAGATAAAGAAGGCTAAGAAAATACCGTATGCCAAAACGGGTTCTGAAACAAAGAAGTATGGACCTGGTTGAATACCGTGAACCAACAGGGCACCCATCATCATAACCGTTACGGCACTACCTGGAATTCCCAGTGCTAATGTTGGAATAAGTGCTCCGCCTTCAGAAGAGTTATTGGCTGTTTCTGCTGCAATAATCCCATCTTTTGTTCCGGTACCAAACTTTTTAGGGTTCTTAGACATTTTTTTAGCCACATCGTAGCTCAAAATATTAGCAATACTTGACCCAGCCCCCGGCAAAGCTCCAACAAAGGTTCCGACTACAGAAGAGCGGATGACGTTAATCCAAGATGAGAACATTTCTTTTAACGTTTTTCCGATCGGATAGGATAGACTAACATCCTGGTCAAAATTAACCTTATCTTGTTTACCTTTTTTCGCTTCAGACAGCAATTGTGAAAAGGCGAAAATCCCAATGAGGACAGGTAGGAAAGCAAACCCACCTAATAGCTCAACTGTACCAAAGGTAAAGCGTTCAACCCCTAAAATAGGATCTAGCCCTATAGTACCCACAAACATTCCGAGTAGACCTGCAATTAAACCTTTTACTAAATTTCCTTCACCTAAACTAGCAATGGCACTCAGTCCGAATACCATTAAGCTGAAAAACTCCCAAGCTCCAAATTTGATAGCCCAAGTAGATAGGAGGGGAGCCGCTAGTACTAGAATCACTCCTCCAATTATAGACCCAATAAACGAAGACCATAATCCGATGGCTAGTGCCCTACCAGGTTGCCCCTTTTTTACCATTGGATATCCATCAAAGGTGGTTGCCATAGCAGAAGGGGTACCAGGAATTCCAAGTAAACAGGCTGAAATCAATCCTCCTGAAGCTCCACCTAACCAAACCCCCATCATTAACGAAATTCCTTGGAGAGGCTCAAGCCCGAAGCTAAAAGGTAGGGTTAAGGCAACAGCCATTGTAATCGTAAATCCTGGGATACATCCAAAGACGATACCGGCAATGACCCCGATAACCATTAGAAGTAGTGTATCCCATTGCAGTATGGCTTGTAGACTGAGAAGTAAGTTATCCATTTGTGCTCCCTCCCTTTAAAAGAAAATTCCTTGCGGTAAAAATACATACAATAGTTTTTCGAATACAAGAGAAAGTGCAATTGTGACGACAAGTAGTCCTGAAAGTGCAAAGACATGCGTTTTGATTGGCTTTTTCTCCGGTAAAATTAAGAAGTAGGTAACTGTGATAAAAAGGAATGAGGCTACAATAAATCCAAGTAGCTCCAGACTTATCACATAAAGACCAAAAAGGGCAAAGATAATCCAGACAATGCCCTTTTTCCCTTTGTTTGCTTCCGTCTCTTTTTTAGCCTGAACTTCTTTCTTTAAAAAAGATTGAATCAGCAGTACAACAGCTAGGAGGGCAATGAGCCCTAAAATAAGTCTTGGGAAAAAGACTGCCGATATCTTAGTCAGATCCTTCACGTCAACGAGAGTCGATTGGTAATAAAAGAATCCACAAAATAGAAGTAGAACAATCCCTGCAATTCGATCCTTAACCATACCTAACCTCCTCAAACTTATTCTTCAATCACGCCTTGGCGCTTAAGCATACCTTCTAGGAATTCCACATCATCTTTAAGGTACTGTGAATATTCTTTGTAATCCATGTATCGAACTTCTACTCCCATATCCTCCATTTCTTTAATGAAATCTGGGTTTTCTGCAACTTTAGCAACCGCATCACTGAAGGCTTTTACAACATCTTCAGGTGTTCCTTCTGGAGCAAAGTATCCGCGGTTTGTTGCGTTGGTAAAATCAATACCTTGTTCTATTAAAGTTGGTACATCTGGTAATGCCGGTGTACGCTCTTCTGTTGCGATACCAAGAATTTTTAATTGGTTGGCTTTCATATATTCCTTCGCAGCAGGAATGGTTGTAGCCCCAAAGTCAAGGTGTTGTCCGAGTAAAGCTGTTGTACGTTTTGCTGTACCGTCATAACCTACAATATTGAATTTCACTTCAGCTCTATCCATGATTCCTAATGGAACTATGTGAGAAGTGGAACCAATGGATGCACCGAAACTAATAGATTCTGGTTCACTCTTCAGTTGATCCACAACATCTTGCATGCTGTTCCAAGGATTATCCACATGTGTTGCAATCAATTGCGGTGCAGATGTTAGTAAGGCAACTGGCTCAAAAGCGGAGTAGTCAAAATCAGTTTGTCCCATCAACTTTGAAATTCCGATAGAATCATGTCCAGCCAGGATTGTGTATCCATCAGCAGCTGCTCCCATTGCCTCTTTTGCTCCAATGGAACCAGAACCTCCACCAATGTTCTGAACAATTATTTTTACTCCCAGTTCCTTTTCTAAGTACTTAGCTGCAACACGGTTGATAACATCCGTGTCTCCACCAGCATTCCATGGTACAAGCAGCTTAATATTTTTTTCAGGATAACTAGTTCCACCATTTGCCGAGTTAGAACCACAACCAGCTAATACAGTACCAATCATCAACAATAATGCGAAAATTAGTGTTATTTTTTTCTTCAAAAATGTCACTTTAACTCCCCCTTGTTTTTACTTTTGTAGAGAATCATGCTTTTAGTCCTACGTTTAGTATCTAAAAATACCTTTTTGACTCCCTTTTGGTATTATTGAGAGTATATAAAATATTTAGACAAATGTCCAATTCCAATTTCTCCGACAGGTGCCTTGCACGCCTCGAAATATGTCGAAATATCCACATCAATAGGTATCCTTATGAATGTTGAGGATATCTTTTATGTAAGGGAAAAGGTAGAATATTTAACAGAAAAATAAAGGAGAAGTTCCTGTGTCTCAAATAATCGATACAATTGCAGCACATTACAATTTTGAAAGAGAAAAGCTTACAAGAATGTCAGAAGGGTTTCAAAATCAAGTGTTCAAAATCGAAGGCAAAATCCTTAGGGTTTCACCTCGACAAAGAAGGACACTTTCTATGATTGAGGCTGAATTAACATGGCTTCAATACTTAAGAAATAATGGGATCTTACTAGGTGCACCTACTCAAATAGAGGGGTTTAACCATGTTGAGGAAATTACATTAGAAAATCAATGTTATTACGCAGTCTTTTTTGAAGAAGTAAAGGGTAATCCAGTAGATGTAATGAATCCGGAACAGTGGAATTCCAATTTCTATCAGGAATGGGGGAGGGTAGTAGGCAGACTTCACGCTTTGAGTCAGTCTGGCCCGCAACGACTGTGCCGTCCTAGGTGGACCAATAATAATATCGAGATTTTAGAATTAAAACCAAACTTAGATGGTTCCTTTCTAGAAAAATATCAAAAGCTACTTTGTAACCTAAACTCATACGCTCCGACAAAAGAAGCTTATGGACTTATTCATAATGATCTCCACCAGGGGAATTTTCATGTAATATCAGGAAAACCAGTCCTTTTTGATTTCGATGACTGTGCTTACAATTGGTTTGCTTATGATGTGGCTGTTTCACTTTATCATGCTTGTTGGCAGCAGGCAGCCTTCAATGGGGATCTACTTACTAACTTTCCTAATCAGTTTCTATCAAGCTTTCTAGAAGGATATGAAAAAGAAAACCAGTTCACGGATACGTTGATTCAGCAAATCCCCATTTTCTTAAAAATAAGAGACATCTTCTTGTATAATCTGTTTAAAAAAGAATGGGACCCAAATTATATGCAAGAGTGGCAATCAGAAAAATTAAGAGAATTGGAGTTCAATATCCTGTCAGAAAGCTGCTTTATTCAACTTTAAACAAACGTTTGTTTAACTTTTGTTCGACAAATTTTGGGGAGGGACAGGCACAATCGATATCGATTCCCATAAAAAAGAGTCTTGCCTATACGGGCACGACTCTTATACTTCACGCAATTTTTGGTTTAAGCTTTTTAGTTCTTCCTCAATTTCAGTAATTTGTCTTTCTAGTGGACCTACATTTCCGCCGACAGATTCGAGCTTTTCTAGGTCATTTTGAAGGCGGATATATTCAGCTTTTAATTCTTGAATTTGATATTCGATCTCTTTTTTACTCATGCATGTATCCTCATTTCTTCATAGTGTACGGCCATTATAACATTCCAGATTATATAGAGAAATTCTGGAGCCTTTCCTCAAATATAAGAACCACAAGGGTCCGGAGTCATTTAAACAAACGTTTGTTTAAAAAACTTCATTAGGTCTTGTTTCTCTAAAAGTGTATAATAATGGAAATGAACTGTCGAAACTAAAATGAAAGTGGTGACCGGTATGTGCTTAATTCTTTTTGCTTATCGAATGCACCCGACATATAAGCTTATTGTAGCTTCAAACCGAGACGAGTTTTATCAGAGACCAACTGCACCGGTCCATTTTTGGGAAGACCATCCCCACATCCTTGCAGGGAGAGACTTAGAAAAGATGGGGACATGGATGGGAATTACGAACACTGGCCGTTTTGCAGCCATTACCAACTATCGGGACCCCAAAGAGAAAACGGACGGGAAGCGTTCAAGAGGGGAATTAGTCGCTGACTTTTTAAAAGGAACGGATAACCCAGCTGAGTACATGAAACGAATCGCTGCCAAAAGAACATCCTACCCAGGTTATAACCTGTTAGTAGCAGACAAAGAGAACCTATACTATTACTCAAATATAGAAGGTGAAATCAAAAAACTACCACCCGGTATATACGGTGTAAGTAATCATCTTCTAAATACAGATTGGCCAAAGGTTAAAAGAGGAAAAGAAGGGCTTGCAACGCTTGCAGAGGAAAATCCCTCTAATTTATCAGACCATTTGCTAACGTTACTTCAAAACGCGGATCCAGCTTCAGATAAGGAACTGCCTAAAACAGGTGTTTCATTAGAATGGGAGCGGATTCTCTCCCCGATGTTCATTAAAACCAAGGGCTACGGGACTCGAAGTTCTACCATTGTATTGTATTCGGAAGATCAAGTCTTGTATAAAGAGAGAACGATAAATGAAGGAGAAATGGAAGAACAGGAGTATAAGATTACTTTGTAATCCTTAAAGTACAAGGGTTTAAACAAACGTTTGTTTAAATTTTTCCTTATCGGGGTATGAAAACTATTATCCCATAAACTCATATAGGAAAAGAGAATCATTTATAAAGCTTGGGTCGGAAACAAGCCGTTCAATAAAGATAGATATGATAAAATGAAATGGTGAGTAACAATTTAACCAAAGAAAAGGTGAAGCACACATTGATAAGTGAAGTTATTAGTTGGGTAAAGGCCCTACTTTTTGCAATTATAATGGCTTTAATTATTAGTATATTTATTGTCCAGCCATTCACGGTAAATGGAATTTCAATGGATCCCACTTTGGATGGAAGTAACCCCATGACACAGGATGATGTCGGAGACCGGTTATTAGTCTTTAAAACACCATATTTATTGGGAAGTAGTCCGGAAATTGGTGACATCGTCATTATTGATAGTCGAGTGAACCGTACGCGAACATTGAAGGACGATATTTTCGAAAGTCCTTTAATCGCAATGGTAATGGATGCTGACCATGTTGAAGAGGTTAATTGGGTGAAAAGGGTAGTTGGAATGCCAGGTGATGAAATTGAAGTAAAAGACGGGCAGTTATACCGAAATGGCCAACCGGTAGAAGAAAGTTATATTAAAGAAAAAATGAATTCTGACTTCGAGGCGGTTACCGTTCCGGAAGATACTATATTTGTTCTAGGTGATAACAGAAACCATAGTTCTGACAGTAGGGTGATTGGCCCTGTACCTATTGAAAATGTGTTAGGGAAAGTTGTTTTGAGGTTCTATCCATTTAATCGAATGAACGTATTTTAATAAAGAACATTAAACCTCCTGTAAAAAGGGAGGTTTTTCTTTTTGAGTTTATAAGACCTTTTTATCATTATTTAAATGCCTAGAAATAAGCAATTTTTATCAGTAAAAATTTGGAAGAGAGTGATACAATGGGAAAAGTGAAAATTAGCCCATGAACATCTAGGAGGATGGTACCGTGAATGATGTAAACGAAGTCCATTTTTATGAATCTAAAGGGAAGTTAGTGTTTCTTGCCCTAATGTCTATTGTGTTTATTGGTTTACTTTTGTATTTTAGCTTTTTGACATTTGCAGAACAAGACTATTTAGTAGGTGTTTTACTATTGTTAGGAGCTGCATTTTTTGGTTTATGTTTGGCGATGATCGGTAAAAAGTTATTTAGCAAAAACCCATATTTAATACTAAATAAACAATATTTGACCATTTTTGTACTGCCAAACAGTCCTGTGCAAATACGTTGGGAAGATATCAATGACTATATCTTTTACGAAATCCAGAGAAATAAATTTATTGGTTTAAGTTTGGATAATGAAGAAGGGTATAGCAAGTTAATGCCCGAAAAGATGAAGCGTCTGTCTCGAATCAATGTTAAAATGGGCTATCCTCAGTACAACATCGTATTTGGGAATTTAAAAGAGAAGCAAAGATTACTAGAAGAATTAGAAAAGCGCACCCCGCATATAAAGTTATTTCAGGCGGAATAAATAAAAAGATGCACGCGGCTCTCCCCGTGCATCTTTTGTTAGATAATACTAAAATGAAAAACTAGGCCGATAAATTCATTTTGTTTTTGTTTAGAAATAATCTCTGCAGCAATAGGAACACAGAAAATCCACCTATACCACCTATTGTATTTAAAATTAAGTCATCTACATCGAAGCTTCCAAGACTAAATACAAGCTGAGTTACTTCATACGTCAAACTTAGCATGAACGTTGCTAAAATAACATTTCTAAATCTAGAAAACTTTGTAAACAATAGGGGTAGAAAAAATCCAAAAGGAGCAAACCCAATCACATTTCCTACCAAATTATCAACCCGGATATTAGAATTTAAATCAGAAATGAATAAATATTGAAAAACGGTTTTAAAGGGAACCAAGTTGATACTGTTCATCCAATATTCATTCTGAAGGAAAAAATGCATATGCTCAAAAATTTGAGTAGGATGTATGTATTTAAACAATATGAGATTTGTAAGAACTAATAAGTAGATAACAAAGGAAAACCTTATTCCCAGTTTAAGTAATACCCTCATATTCAAACCTCCGCTATTTTACCCAGTAATTGGATATCTTTGATTATTCTATCATAAAGAGGCCACTCTATCGAATTTATTATTGAATACCAGATTGACTATGATAAAGTGAGATTATAAATATTTTCCAATTTTAATAGAGGGTTTTCTAACCCTTAAAGGATGGTATCCATGAGAAAAATTCTATTCTTTGCTTATCCTCAGTACGCAGACTTTGAAATTGGGCATCCTCTATTTTTCTTGAGAAAGGCAGGCAAGGCAGAGATTACAACGGTGACGGTCGATGGTAAACCGGTTAAAAGTATTGGAGGTTTGGTTGTAACTCCACAAGCAGCTATAGATGAAGTCAAAGTAAGTGACTATGACCTTGTTCTGATTTCGGGTGGGGATGGAGTTCATGAAGTAATGGATAAAGAATCTGTACAAATAATGCTACGAGAAGCAAATGAAAAAGGGGTGCCGATTGCGGCTATTTGTGCATCTGCGGTTCTTCTAGGAAAAGCGGGATTATTAGATGGAAAAAAATTCACCTGTACACCTGGGACTTACAACCAGTTTGGTGATATTTTCGAAGGCGCAGAATATTCCGGTTCAGATATTGAGGTAGGAGACAACTGGATAACAGCTAAGGGAACAGCTTTTCCACAATTTACAGTGGCAGTAGGGCATATGCTAAACATTTGGCGCGACGAAGATCATGCTGAGTTTGCCTTGAAGTTTAGTAGGGGTGAAATTGGATAAAATGAACGCCCATCATTCTTAATGATGGGCGTAGCTACAATTACTTACAAACCAGAAAATTTATAATAATCCTGGGTGTTAAATGAGACAAATCCACAAGACTCATATAATTTCAGTGCATGGGCATTTTTTGCTTCTACCTCGAGAAAAACCGGGAATCCTGCATTTGATTCTTTCTGAACAATTTGTTTTAACGCACATCTTCCAATTCCTTTACCTTGAAAGTCAGGAAGAACAGCAAAACCGTATATCCACGCTTCTTGATTTAATTGGCTAACTCGAATTTTACCTACTGTTTTTTCACCAAATTCAATCATGTACTGCTTCTGAGTGGTATCTTCTTTTACAACGTGATTAAATTGACGAGCCTCTGATTCGGCCAATCCAAAACATTGGACATCTAACTGTACTTCTAGCTCTTCATCTAGTAAAGTAACTGGTCGAATATTTATGCCCTCATCACTGAGCTCAAAATCCTCCCCATTCCATTTCATTTGGTACTCTGAAAATGAATAGGCACAAGAAATACCCTGTAAGAAGCCTTTCCCAGAACTCGAATTAGAAGGTGTATTTAAAAGTATTTGTGTTATATTTTGAACTTTGACCTCTTGAATGGCTGCATCAAAGAGATGTGAGAAAATCCCTTTCCTTCGATATTTTGGTGCAACCATCCCACAAATTTCTACCTTATGACCAAATCCATATAAACCTAAGAACCCTATTAACTCTTGGCCGTCATAATGAAAAAAATCATTTTTAACTAGAGAATCTCGATTCTGCAGCATATCCCAGTTTAGCTTTAACGAGATTTGATCCGCCTTCTCACATTTCTTTTGAAGCCTCTCGATATCTTCTAACTGTTGTGGTGAGAGCATGTGGATTCCTCCTGAGTCTTTTATTGGTGTGTATAATCTTATTGTATAGGAAGGTCCATAGTCCCAAAAGCAGAAAGTTTTTACAAAATTCAGTCATAGACTGGAATATTATGTTAAAGTTATGGTGGATACAAATTTTGATGGAAGGTGATGTCATGTTTTTTCTGCAGATGTCTGGCTTTCCTGGAGCGGGGAAATCTACTCTAGCTAGGTTAATAGCTGAAAATACAGGTGCAATCGTTATTGACCATGATATTATAAAATCCGCATTACTCGACTCCTTGGACGTGAGCATAGACCCTAAGCTTGCAGGGAAAATGGCATACCAGATTGATTGGTCTTTAATTGATCTTCATTTGTCTCAAGGATTTAGTGTCATTTTAGACAGTCCTTGCTTTTATAAGGAAATGATTGAGAGAGGCATGGACTTGGCTACAAAGCACTATGCGGACTATAAATATGTGGAGTGCTATCTTAATGACTACCAAGAGATTAACCATAGACTAAAAACGAGAAAAAGAATGAAGAGTCAAATACAGCAGGTTGCCGGTTCTGAATTGGATTTTAAGAGATTTGTAGACAGCAGCGTAAAACCACCAGGTGGGAATTTTTTAGTTGTTAAAACGGATCAACCTATTCAGAAATATTTCAACAAAGTTATTCAGTACGTCCATCAGTAATATAGGAGAGAACACATGAGAAAAAGACATTTATTTCTATTTGGAGCCGGTCCGCCTTTTAACGAAGAGCTTGGAAAGGCCTATTCTAACTTGGCACAACAGCGTGAGGGACATATAAGTATTCTATTTTTAGAGCGTGAAGGCTGGGAAGCATACATGCCTAAATACACAAGTGTCTTACAAGCGAATGGCATGGAAAATTTCCGCTATATTCCTCTTTCATCAACCCCAACTGAACAACAATTAGCAGATTTACAGGCGAGTTCCGGGGTCATCATTGGTGGTGGAGATACACAGCGATATCAACAGTACATAGTCGATACGAAATTTGGAGAGCAAATTGTTCAGTTATATAAGCATGGTGCCCCTGTTGCAGGTTTTTCAGCGGGTGCTCTTCTTTGTCCAGAAAACTGTGTTATTTCACCTACCGATAATGCATCAAAAGAACAACTTTATCTGAAAGGTTTAGGAATCATTAAAGATTGTGTAATTAGTGTTCATTACTCTCAATGGAATGAAGAGGAATATTTGAAAGAGGCTATTCAAAGAACTCGGGTATCCACTGGATATGGATTTGATGAGTATGTAGGGGTTTATTTTGAGAATGAGGCTTTTGTACAGTCAGAAGGAGAAAAGTTGTACGTATTCAATAGGAGTGAGTTATGAAAAAAACAGGGATGATGATCATTTTGTTCATGCTATTGTTTATGGCTGGTTGTAGTAATGAGGAGTTAGAGTCCCAGATTGAGCAGCTAAAGGGGGAAGCAAAGGAAATTAAAAATGAAAAGGAACTTCTTCAATTAGAGGTTATTGAGCTTGAAGAGCAGCTAACTCGTAAAAAGGAAGAAAAGAATACTTTGAAACAAGAACTAGAAGCTTTCTCCTCACAAAATGGTTCATTAGAGGGGGCATTGGACATCTATAGTGAGTTGCTTAATGAATCTGAAGTAGAGTTTAAGGGCGTTTTGGAAGCTATTCGAAATGAAGTTGGCGTTGAAAAGCTAAAAGAACTAAAAATTTTTAGCCCTGAGAATATTGTAGTGGGTGAACAAGTTGGAGATTTCCTGGTGACTTCTGTGAAAAATGAAGAAGGAGTGACCGGAGAAACCAATTACTTTGTCCAATTCCAAGGAGAGTTTGAAATTGAAGGGGAGTTAATAGCAAACCAAGGGGCAAGTGGTTACTTATTTCTTGTGGATGCAAAGGAATTCCTCAAATTCCCTCAAACGATCGAACACTTATCATCACCCTATAAAATTTCCTTCAAGGTAGCTAACACAGAGTTTCTTTTAGAAGAGGTAGGGGACCAGATAGAAGAAGTGGATTTAACCTTCGATAGTTTTCCATTGCGTGCAATCTTTACTGACTACTCTTTCAACTACGTCCCATATACCGATATTAGAAGTAGTGCTATGTTAAAAAAGGTAGTAGATACTGACATGTAATTTCAAAATATTAACATGAGGATGAAAACAACGATGGAATACCCACTAGCATTAGAAGTCGAGGGTTTGACATTAAGAGGGATAGCCCATAAACCTGAAATACGAGGAAAAAGCCACTTCCCTGTAGTCATTTTATTTCATGGATTCACAGGGAATAAGTTAGAAAGTAATTTGATGTTTGTCCAGTTTGCACGTGAATTGAATAAGCATGGAATCGGAGCCGTGCGATTTGATTTTTCTGGTTCGGGAGAAAGTGATGGGTATTTCGCAGACATGACCTTTAGCAAAGAAGTTTGTGAAGGTGAACATATTCTAGCATTCACCGAAACACTAGACTGGGTGGATACAAATCAGATCATGTTGAACGGTTTTAGTATGGGAGGTGCAGTAGCGGCTCTTGTTGCTGGAAAATCCCCGAATAAAATTAAAAAGTTATGTCTGTGGTCACCAGCGGGAAACATGAATGAGAAAGCTGAGCTATATTTTTCTCAATTCCGCCAGCTGCCAAATGGAAATGTGGATATTGGTGGCTTTGAGCTAGGACGGGGGTTTTTAGAGGACTTAAAGGGGCGCAATTTATATGAAGGCATTACTTCTTATCAAAATCAGGTCATAATCATTCATGGTGGGGATGACCAGGTGGTACCTCCTTTAATAGGTGAAAAATATTTGGAGGCCTATAAAGAAAATGATGTGAAATTTCATGTGATTGAGGGAGCCAACCATACATACGCCGCGGTTGGTTGGAAGGCAGAGCTCTTTAAGAGGAGTATAGACTTTCTAGCAGAATAGAGTGGGAATCACTAACATGTCGTCTGGTATGCGACAAGTTTTTTTATTTCGGAAAAAAATGGTTGATAAAAAAATAAAAAGTAAATACAATGTGTATATAAACATATATACACATATACACAATAACACTTGGTGGGAGGATTTTAATGATGAATCAAAGTTGGCGTGATGCCTGGTGGTTAGTAAAATTCGAGTTTAACAAAACGAAATGGAGTTTTCTCTTACTTACGTTGGTACTGGTTGTCTTAACCATGATGTTTGCCACTACTTTAACTGATTATCAGGAAGATAAGGTGTTTATTGATTTATTCTTTTTAGGTGCTGTTACGATGGCTCCTTTTATGGGGAGAACAAAAAACTTTTCGCTTAATAGACTGTATGGAGATTTTTGGGGTTCACCCTATTTTAATTTCCTAAAGCAAACTCCTGTTTCAGAGAAAGTGTTACTAAGAAGCCGTTTTTTATTGTTTGGGTGCCAAAGTATATTGCTCAATTTCATAATATTAACCCTTTTCTATGCCTTTTCAACATTGGTAAGAGAAAGTTATTCTCTACAAACATATCTAATATTTTCGATTCTCTGGATGATAGTTGGCCTAATTACTTCAAGCTCAATTGCTGCTGCAGAGTTTGGAAGTGAAATGAGAATGTGGAAGATTGTATTCTATTGTATTGTATTTTACGGAGGCTTGTTTACGAGTGCTGTTCTTTACTATCATTACACTGAGTTTGGAGTGCTTGGCGGATTCTTTTACTTAAGTGAACATGCTCCGCTAATGGCTCTTTTAATAGGAATCGTATTATTGATTATGAACTTTGTAGGTTGGAAAATTTACTCTGTAAAAATAATGCATACTGTTAACTATTTATAAGGAGGAAGGTTATGTTATTACCCATTCAAATATCACAGGAGAGCAGAGAGCCAATTTATCACCAAATTGGTACGCAAATAAAGGCTCTAATCTCAAGTGGGTACTTGCCTGTAGGAACGTCTCTTCCTTCCATTCGTGCACTAGCAAAGGATTTACAGTGTAGTGTGATCACAACCAAAAGAGCATATCAGGATCTTGAACATGAACACTTCATAAAAACAGTTCAGGGGAAAGGGACATTTGTTGCAGAGGTTGGTTTGGAGTTAAAAGAGGAAATTAAACAGAAGACGGTAAGGGAAGCACTAAATAAAGCAATTGATATTGGCCTACAGCATGATTATAAGTTAGACGACTTAATAAAGATGTTTGAGGTGGCAATAGAGGAGAGGAGGAAATAATATGAATGTTATGGAACTAAAAGGTGTTGTGAAACAGATTGGTGACTTTACATTAGGACCAATAGATCTAGAAATACCTACAGGCAGTACTTGTGCAATTATAGGAGACAATGGGTCCGGTAAAAGCACGTTACTTAAGCTTATTTTAGGATTAGCGAAAGAGAACGAGGGAAAGATTCATCTATTTGGATCGGAAAGAATACATAGCGATGATCGTTGGAGGAGTCGAGTGGCATATCAATCTCAAACTTTAAAGGGGTGCGATCGGCTTACTGGGAGAGATTTAGAAAAGTTAATATCAAAATTCTCTTCATCCTTTAAACATACATCTTTTCGCCAGTATGTAAGAGAGCTTGATATTCCTTTAAATAAGCCAATCATCAATTTATCAGAAGGAGTTCATAAGAAATTAAATGTGGCCCTTACTCTAGCTCAAGATAGTGAGTTGACAATATTTGATGAACCTACTGCTCATATGGATATCCATGCACAAAAGTTTGTCATTAGTGAAATGGTCAGACAGTTAGAGGAAGACTCAAGTAAAACAATTCTTTTTGCTAGTCATCAATTGGACGATATTCGAAAATTAGCGGATTACTTACTGTTTATTCGAAAAGGTGTGTTTTTAGGAATGGTTGAAAAAGACGAGCTAAGTTCTATGTTTATTCGATATTGGGTAGATACGTTACCGCATGAGAAGGTTCCAGGAACGGTTATGCAAGGCAAACAGGGACATGAGTTAGTTTCTATTGATAAGAAGCATACTGAAAATGCACTTGAAAAAGCAGGGATAAAAGTAATACAAAAGACAAAGGTTGAACTAGATGATATTATTCCTTGGATTTTATCCGGGGAGGTTCAACTAAAAAAATCGCCAGTTTTTAACTAAAAAAACCTTTGCCACTTACCGAGATAATTGTGGCAAAGGTTTATTCATATTGTTCATCATTCTGATAATCCGGTCTTTCTCGATATATATTTTCAATCCACTTTTGAAAAAAGAAGATAACAACCGCTACTGATTGCATTAAACCTAAAATACCTATCCTCTTGATGCGCTTTAGTTTAACAATACCGATTCTTTCAAACAACGGCATTATAGCGAAAGCAAAGAAGGAATCTAAAATGAGATTGGAAAGGAAAAATACCCAAGAACCAAATTTATAGGTTAAATGGAAAATCCAAATGGTTCCTACGAAAAATGGCCCCAAAATAAAGGAGTAATCTGATATTCTTAGCCATTTTGCAATGAGTTTATTTAATTTCCACCACTTATTTATGTATGCCATTTCATAAACAAAAGTTAAACAAACAGATCCAAGTAACGCTGCAGGAAAGAATTTCTTCTTTTCATAATTTGGGATAAAAAGAAAACTAATCCAGGAAAGAATTAACCCTGAATACAAAACAAACCTTGGAAACATCATCGCACCACCCTATGAAGATACACATATTATTTAACTCAGCCCCGATTTTCATACAAAATTTTCGGGGAGCACTCTGTTATACCTAGAATTCAGATATGAAATTTATATACAAGCTATAAGATTAGGGGAAAAGGGGAAATGGAAACTTCAATCTCTTCCTTTTTTAGCAATAACACCGTGTTAAAATGGGTTATGTTGCTAGCTCGGTTAAGCTCCTAAAACTTCTCGAAATTTCTCGAATTGAACAAAATTGTCAGAACTCTATAGAGAAACAAAAAAATATAAGGCTTTAGGAAAGGAAAAGAAATGAAGGATCTAGTAGTACGTATTGTGAAAGTGGGTATAGCAGAGAAATCGATATTTGAAAGCTTAGTTAGCCTTTACTTGCATGACCTTTCTGAATATACAAATGATCTAGATATAAACAGCCAGGGGAACTTTGAGTACAATGGCCTCCACTTATATTGGGAACGCGAAGAGCTTATACCTTTTTTCATTCTGTTAGAGGAGAAGGTAGTAGGTTTTGTTTTATTAAATCAAAGCCCATTTATTCCAGCGGGATTCGATTATGGCATCAATGAATTATTTGTATTAAGGAAATTTAGAGGGAAAGACATAGCAAAGATGGCAGTCAAAGAATTATTTAGTATGTATAAAGGTACATATTACATTGTTCAGCTAACCAAGAACCAACCAGCAGTAAATTTTTGGAGACGTCTTTACAAAAATCTCAATTTAAAGGTTGACTATATAGAAAAAACAGTAGATGGAGAACCATGCAACCTTCAAAAAGTGTCGGTGCAGTAACTGATTTTTCAGTGTGCCTGTCACTACTTATCAGTTATCAGAAAAGTGGGAATATGGTACCATGGTTAAAAGGGGCTGAATAGAAACGGTGTCGAACGAAATTCAGTATAAAATTTGGACAGTCTGCATGATTCAAGACGGTGATTATATATTGCTAATAGATAGACAACATGATGATTTCAAAGGATACATACCTCCTGGGGGCAAGGTTGACTTTCCTGAAAGTATTGTTGAGGGTGCGATTCGGGAAGTGAAAGAAGAAACAGGTCTGGATGTTAAGAACCTAATGTATAAAGGACTTTATGAATACGTAAATCCAATATCCAAAGCTCGATACATGATGTTTAACTATTTAACGAAGGATTTTTCGGGGGAGCTTCTTCAAAATCCTCCAGAAGGAAGACTCGTTTGGGTAAAAGTTGATGAAGCATTGAATCTGCCCATGCAAGAATCGATTAAACGAAGGTTCCCTTTATTTTTTGAGGAAGGGACCTTTGAAATCCAAGTTGTTTGGGATCATGAAAAGAATAGGGAAGCAAGTTTTTCAATTAAACATACATAAGATGGAGGGCTTCAATTGAATCAATTAAAAAAATTAAATGAAATTTATGATGAAATACATAAGCAGTTTGTTGAGGTTAGTAAACTTAGCTGGACCCAGTATACAGCGGGATATGATTTTGGTGTTCAAGAAGCGTATGAAAAAGCTGTGGAGAAATTAAAAGATAAGAAGAATTATGAGGCTATTCAATCGTGTCTTGAGTTAGAACTATCTCCAGTCGATTCACGAAGAGTGGAAATTGTACAGAATATGTTTCAGCCTTATCACCTTTCTAAAGAGCTAAATACATTAGATAGTGAAATTAAAAGAAAAGTGAATGAGCTATCAAAGGTCCTCAATACATTTCGCTATTCTTTTAATGGTCAAACAGTTTCATCTGTTGACCTTAGCCAGATACTTAGCAGCAATCCTGATCGAGAAATGCGAAAGAAAGCTTATTTTGCTAGAAATCAAATTAATAAAGCTATGATCGATGCAGGTTTTCTTGATTTACTTGAATTAAGAAAAGAATATGCAAAAGCTTATGGGTCTGAAAACTTTGTGACGCACATGCTTGAAAAAAATGAATTGGATCCTTCAACGTTTGAAGGATGGAAAGAACAGCTTCATGAGAGCTTGCCGAAAATGAATCAGGCTCGCACTAGGTTTGCCCAAGAATACTTAAAAGATGACCAGATTATGCCTTGGGACGAGGCATATATTGATTCAAAGGTTGCACCGTCTCTAAATAAACAAGTGGATATGTCTGAATACTATACAAATATTCAAGAGTTATTCAATATCTTTGATATCGACATCTCAAAATTTAATATCACCTATGATATCTTCCCAAGAGCTAATAAATCAGAATGGGGATACAATTTCCCAGTTGAAACCGCAAAAGACTCACGAATTTTAGCCAATGTAAAAAATAGATATTTTGAATACGGGGTTTTACTTCATGAAACCGGGCATGCAGTACACTCGTTTCTTTTAGATCCTGAAGAAAAGATTTTAAATAAAGGAGTAAGTGGAATTATTAGCGAGGGTATCGCTAACCTATTCCAGGGATTCCTATACAGTCCAGTCTTTTATGAAAAGTTTTTTGAAGACAAGAACACGGTAGAAAGACAGTTTACTAACTTAAAAGAATATAAGAAGTTAAACTCACTACGGGCTGTCAACCGAATTTTCCTTGACCATAAAATGTATACCACCAAGCTAAACTCCTTGGATGATGTACATCAATTATACTGGAATAATCAAAAGGAACTTTTAGATGAAAATCCTTTTGACATGGATCCACCATGGGCTTATATTATTCACTTTACGACGCATCCTATTTACCTTCACAACTATTTTATGGGAGACGTCACTTGTGAAATGTTATCCAAGGTCTTCGAACGTAAATTTGATGCATCTATGGTTGAAAAACCTAAAGAATTTGGCCAATTCTTAATAAATGAAGTGATTAAGCCATCAGGAACATACAAATATAATGATTTATTTAAGAAGATTAGTGGAGAAGAGTTTTCTCTAAAGTATATGCTTGACTAAAGAATGAGCCCCATTCCAGCAAACTTGTGTGGAATGGGGCTTTTGCCATCTCGTCAACCAACAGCTTCTCATAAAATATATCAAAAAGTGTAGGATGTGATCATAATGAGAAGACAAAGAAGAAAATCTAGGTGTATTTTCCCTGGGTACAGATGGTGCGGTCCTGGATGTGGTGGACCTGGGGCTCCTACTAATGACGTGGATGCATGTTGTATGAGGCATGACCTTTGTTATCAAAGAGGAGGATTAAGAAAAAGATGTGACCTAGAATTTATGGATTGTCTTCGTTCAAAGATAGACCGACGGACAACTAAAGGTAGACAAGCAAGTTTGATGTATAATGTTATGAAAATAAAGTCAGTATTTACTCCGCGTTAATTGTGAATATGGACAAACGCTATTCCGCTCTCCACATAAATATTCTCCAATAAATTTTATTTAAAAACCATTGACCTTCACGCTACGTTAAAGTGTACAGTTAAGTTGTCAGGAGGTGATGATCATGGAATATACCATTCAAAAGCTTGGGAAGTTAGCAGGAGTCAGTACAAGAACTCTTCGGTACTATGATGAAATTGGAATTCTGAAGCCGGCCAGAATCAATTCGTCAGGCTACCGAATTTATGGTCAAGATGAAGTAGATAAGCTCCAACAAATATTATTTTACAAAGAACTAGGAGTTCGTCTAGACCAAATCAAACAAATAGTGAATGATCCAGATTTTAATGGAACCCAAGCACTCCAAGAGCATCTAACACAACTCCTCGACAAACGAAGGCAGTTAGATTTACTCATCGCCAATGTTAAGAAGACAGTGGCGGCAAAGGAAGGGAGAATTACGATGTCTGACAAAGAAAAGTTTGAGGGCTTTAAGCAAAAACTAATAGATGATAATGAAAAGCAATATGGAGAAGAAGTACGTGAAAAATACGGCGATGATGTGGTCAATCGCTCAAATGCAAAACTTAAGAACATGACAGAAGAGCAGTATGATGAGGCTAACAGACTTGCTGAAGAGATTCACACAACACTAGCGGAAGCGTTTAAGGGTGGGGACCCTTCAAGTGAATTGGCTCAAAAAGCTGCAGAATTACACAAAAAATGGCTCATGTTTTACTGGCCACAGTACAGTAAAGAAGCGCATGCTGGACTTGCCCAAATGTATGTAGATGATGAACGATTTACCGCCTATTATGATAAAGAAGAGCCAGGAACGGCAGAGTTTTTAAGAGATGCTATTCACATTTATACAGGAATGACGCAATAAATAAAAGGATGCACAGTAGTTAGTACTACTGGCATCCTTTTACCTTTATTTAATGGAAGAACCACCCACTAATGATTCAGCAGGTCTACCAAGGATAAGCTGGCTAATGTTTGCAAAGCCGATACCTTGATAAGATTTTAATGTATCTTTTATAACTTCGTAGTGCTCGTCAATTTTTAACCGATGCACTTCTGTTTTATATAGGTTCATAACAGAGTCATATACCATATTCGGTGCGTGTTGACCTGGGTCTTCGTCTAATATTAAGCAGCCCATATATTGATAACGAAAGTGCAGGTTACGGGTTAAATGTACGACGTGCAATAGCTTCTCATAAAGATTAGGGTAAGCTTTCTCTACTTGTTCAAGGGCTTCCTTTGTGGCTGTAAGTTCATGTTGACTACATAGTGTTGTCATGATTAAATCCTCCCCACCTATTGGTCCCAAGGTTTTTTCACTGTAAGGTACTCAGCCAGTTCCTTACTTTTTTCTCTTCTTAATCTTCGTATTTCAGCTCTTTCCTTCGCTGTATCATATAGGAATTTTTCTTCTTCCGTTTCAGGCAAGACACTTGGCACTTCAACTGGCTTTTTATCTTGATCTAATGCAACAAACGTTAGAAAAGCTGTGGCAGCCATTCTACGTTCTCCTGTTAACATATCTTCAGCAATAACTTTACAGAAGATTTCCATTGAAGTTTTTCCTGTATACGTAACAAAAGACTCAATACAAACTGAATCTGTTTGATGAATAGGACATAAAAAATCAATAGAGTCGGTAGATGCAGTTACACATTCTTTCACCCTTGAATGACGTCTAGCTGATAGTGTGGCTGCACTGTCTAATTTCTTCATCAATACTCCACCGAAAAGGGTATTATAGTTATTTAAATCACAAGATAGAACTTGATCTGTATTTATAATTCGACTTTCTTTCACTTTTTTAGCTTCCATATGTTCGCTTCCTTTCTGCTTTGGAATCTTTCACCAGATGCCAATCCAAAAGGATTTGCTCTTGCCTAAGTAAGTGTACGCCGGAGAAAACTATTAGTAAAATGGATAGTTTTTATTACTTGTATAGCTTTTATCTATGTAAATGCTTAACTGGTGTATATAAAAGTAAAGGGCAGCTTCTTCAATTAGAAGCTACCCAGGTTTAATTTGTATCAGTGTATTGTTCTTGGAAGAACTGCAACCATTCTTTGGCTGCGTATGAAAGATAATGTTCCTTTGACCAAATGAGCGCCAATTTCCAACGAATCGAGGGATTGGCTACTTTTACAGTTTGAACGTGTTGCTTTAAGTGTCTACAAATACTTTCCGGTAAAAGAGAAACACCTAAATTGCTAGCAACCATTTCTTCAATAAAGGACCATTGTGAACTTTCTGAGATAATATGTGGGGTAAAGCCAGCTTGTTTGCATGACATGATAATACGGTCATTCATAACAAAATCTTTATTAAATAAGATAAATGATTCCTCTGCTAATTCAGCTAAGTTGACTTCATTTTTAGAAGCTAGCGAATGAGAGGGAGGTAACAATAGACGCAGGTCCTCCTCCATAAATGCGAAATAGTTGAATAACTCATTTTTGGTAGGAAGAACAATGACCCCTACATCTAGTAAGCCATTCTCCACATCCTCTTCAATTCTTTTAGAACCATCTTCAACGAGTTGAAAGGTAATTCCAGGGTACGTTTCATGAAATAAACCAACGACTTTTAGAAAAAAGTGGGCATCAAAAATCGGGGGAAGTCCAATACGGATTTTTCCTTTTTTAAGCTCTAAAAGGTTATCTAACTCGGTTTCTAGATTATTAAAGGCTTTGTCTATGAGCTTGGCTTGTTCCAATATGATTCGGCCAGCGTCAGTTAATGATAGTTGTTTACGAGACCGGTCAAATAAGGTGACGCCTAACTCTGTTTCTAAATTCTTGATCATTTTGCTAATGGTTGGTTGGGTTATAAACAAATAATCCGCGGCTTTTGAAAAACTCTTGAAATTTGAAACTTCAATAAAGTATTGAAGATGCTTAATATCCAAAATCATCACCTTACCTAAAAAAAATTCAACTCTTTAAAATGGCTTCAGCCCTTATAACAATAGGGTTTTACGGGCCAACCATGACATTTATCATGGTCGTTATATGACACGTATGTCTGCAAGTATTTTTTAATTTTACCTATACTAAGAACAATAAAACACACAGAAAGGAAATGGGTGAAAAAGTGGATAAACAAAAGCAAAAAATGTTAAGAAAGCAAGTAGCACCTTATGAAAAAGCAGATACAAGGAAGAGTGTCATACAGACTATAAACACTTTAGTTCCTTTTTTTGTCATATGGATTCTTGCGTATCAAAGTCTATCCGTTTCTTATTTTCTGACTTTAGGACTTGCGGTTGTTGGAGCAGGCCTATTAACTAGAATGTTTATAATATTCCATGACTGTTGTCATCACTCTTTCTTTAAAAATAGAAAGGCGAATAAAATCCTGGGGACGATTACAGGAATACTTACACTCTTCCCATATCATCAATGGCAGCATGACCATTCTATTCATCATGCAACAAGCTCAAATCTAGACAAAAGAGGAACAGGTGACATTTGGGTGCTTACGGTGGATGAGTACGTGTCAGCATCGCTCTTCACAAAAATACGTTACCGTTTATATCGTAACCCTTTTGTCATGTTTGGCTTAGGACCAACGTATGTATTCTTATTTAAAAATCGTTTTAATAAAAAAGGTGCGAAACGTGAAGAACGCATTAACTTATATATTACTAATATTGCCATTGCAGTTATCGTGACAATCCTTTGTTTAACGATTGGCTGGCAAGCATTTTTGCTGGTACAAGGACCTTTATTCTTAGTAGCAGGATCTATTGGTGTGTGGTTGTTCTATGTACAACATACATTTGAAGACTCTTACTTTGAACCGAATGACAAATGGGATTACGTGTTAGCAGCTGTAGAAGGTAGTTCTTTCTACAAGCTTCCAAAGGTTCTTCAATGGTTTACTGGTAACATTGGGTTTCATCATGTTCATCATTTAAGCCCACGTGTTCCTAATTACAACCTAGAAGATGCTCACAATAATACAGAAGAATTGCAACATGTACCAACAATAACATTAAGAACAAGCCTTTCATCGTTAAAGTTCCGATTATGGGATGAAGAGCAAAAGAAGTTTGTTCGTTATAAAGACATTAAAGCAATGCCAGATATGAAAAGAGCTTTAGCTCAAACAAAGTCATAAAAATGGAATAGTTTGGATAAATCTGAAATGGTATGATAAAAACAGGGCCTAACTATTGGAGCCCTGTTTTTGATGTATTAGTTGAAAAGAGAGGAGGATGCTACCTATGACGATGATTAAACAATATGTGACCTTTCAAAAGAATAGTGGGATCTCTCCTTATATATGGATCATTCTTTGCATTTTACCTTTTTACTTTATCTTTCAAACCGATTCAACCCTAAAAATCATTGTAGGAATCCTGCTAACCATTGTCTTTTTTATCCTATATCGAATCGCTTTTTTTGCAAAAGGTTGGCCGGTATATTTATGGACCTTTATTTTAATCGGGATATCGATTACCTCAACGAGTCTCTTTAGTTACGTATACTTTGCGTTTTTCTTAGCGCATTATATTGGGAACATTCGGGATCGGGTTACCTTTCTGATTCTCTATTTTGTTCATTTAATTAGTACATCCATTTCTATAAATTTTGGAATCATCCAACAAGACGAATTCTTCCTTAAGCAGCTGCCTTTTGTCATTGTCATTTGGATTGCAGTTATCTTGCTACCATTTAATATTCATAATAAAAATGAGAAGGAGCAGCTTGAGGAAAAATTAGAGGATGCAAATAAAAGAATTCGTGTGCTTGGTATTTTAGAAGAGAGACATCGAATTGCAAGAGATCTTCATGATACGCTAGGGCAAAAGCTTTCCTTAATTGGCCTTAAAAGTGACTTGGCCAGAAGACTTATTTCTAAAAATCCAGAACAAGCACGAAATGAACTAAAGGATGTTCAGCATACAGCAAGGACAACATTAAATGAAGTTCGGAAAATGGTATCGTCCATGAGGGGAATTCGATTAAAGGATGAGTTAGTTGAAGTGAAAAAGGTGTTAGATGCGGCAGAAATCGAGTTGGACATTGAAGAATCGAAGTTAGCGAATGTTTCTCTTTTAACTGAAAACATATTAAGTATGTGTATTAAAGAGGCCGTAAACAATATTGTGAAACATAGTGGAGCAACCAAATGTTCTATTTTTATTGAACAAACCTGGACGGATACCATTATTACAATCAAAGATAATGGGTCATTTAAAAAGAAAAACGACGACGAGCAAAAAGGCCATGGATTGATTGGAATGAAAGAGCGAGTCGAGTTTGTTAATGGAAAAATGGAAATAGAAACAGAAGACGGAACTACATTGATATTTACGGTACCAAATGATGTCAAGCAGACAGATAAGGAGGAGTTCTAATGATTCGAATCGTGATCGCTGAAGACCAGCAGCTTTTATTAGGAGCCTTTGGGTCATTACTTAGTTTGGAAGAGGATATGGAAGTAGTAGGTAAGGCTTCAAATGGTGAAGAAGCGGTAGCTCTTGTGAAAGAACTCAATCCGGATGTCTGTATTATGGATATAGAAATGCCGGGAAAAACAGGTCTTGAAGCCGCAGAAGAAATAAAAGGCATGGATTGCAAGGTTATCATTTTAACGACCTTTGCACGTTCTGGCTATTTTCAACGTGCTTTGAAGGCTGGTGTAAGTGGCTATTTCTTAAAAGATAGTCCAAGCGAGGATTTGGCGAGCTCCATCCGCAGTGTTGTGGCCGGGAAACGCATTTATGCTCCCGAGCTAATTGAGGATGTTTATGCTGATGACAACCCACTAACGGACCGAGAAAAGGAAGTGCTGGAACTCGTTGCAGATGGGAAGGACACGAAGGAAATTGCCGCCAAGCTCCAAATTAAAACGGGAACCGTTCGAAACTATATTTCTATTATTTTGGAAAAGCTGGGTGTCAAGAACCGAATTGAGGCCATAACGTATTTTAAGGAAAAAGGGTGGTTTAAGTAGAATTTATGGAAGGAAGGGATGAGAAGTGATTTTATGGGGTGTTGTTCTGCCCATAGTCTTCATTATAAGCGTACTTCTTAGTATAGTTTTACATTCTGCTAAAGTTAGGGAGAACAAAAATAAAGGGTATATGCAGCTCTTTCTTACACTAGGAGTGATGGCCATTTCATGTGGAATAGCTATGAAGAATTTTTTTACGTATGCTCCTACTGTCGGATGGATAATGGGATTTGTCTTTTTTGTGATTAGTAGTATATATGCTATGAAGTGGAAGCAGGAGAGTAAGGGAGTTAGTAATAAGAGTTAGTTATAAACACTCTATTTTTTGTTCTGAATCTACTAGTAAAGCAAGAACGTTAGCTAGGCGGACTCAGGTTCCGCTATTTGTTCCAAAAGTGTAAATTTTACCCGATTTGAGGACAGAGGTTCCGTTATTGGTTGAAAATAGGCTTAATTTAGCCTTTTTTTCATTAAATAACGGATCCTGTGTCCGACAGAGCACGTTTTTAGACGATATTTAAGCAAATAACGGACTCAGTGTCCGCTACGCTCAAACCCTCACTACTCTTGATCTAGCTTCAACAACGTCTTCAGCATTACATCTGCTCCAGCTTTCGCATCTTCCCTAGAGGTAAACTCTTTTGGGTTATGACTAATTCCATCCTTAGAACGGACAAAAATCATTCCAACTGGGAAAAGGCCATTAAATTGCATTGCATCATGACCAGCACCACTTGGTAAAGAAACCACTGGCACTTCTAGTTCAGAAATACTTTCCTGAATAACAGCTTGAATGTCATCCGAGCAAAGGACAGGAGAAACGCGCTGTAATTCTTCTATTACCACTTCAATATTTCGGTCTCTACCAATTTGATCAGCAAATTCTCGGATTTGACTCTCAAGTCGGTCGCGGATATCTTCCTGAACATCGCGAAGGTCGATGGTAAATTCAACAGTTCCTGGAATAACGTTTACACCGCCTGGGGTTAGAGACAAAGAGCCAACTGTTGCAACGGCATCCGGGTAGCTACTTGCTAGTTTTTCAATTTCTGCTATCATGAGGCTGGCCGCTACAAGAGGGTCCTTTCGTTGGCCCATTGGTGTTGCACCTGCATGCTCTGCTTCACCAACGACTTTTACTTTTAGCCAGAGAGGTCCTGCGATTCCCGTTACGTTTCCAACTGAAACACCTTGACTCTCCAATATTTTTCCTTGTTCAATATGTAGTTCAAGATAAAGCTTCACATGGTCCATCTCGGCAGTGTGTAGTTTATCAGGATTAAATCCACGCTCGAGCATGGCTTCGCGAATGGAAATGCCTTGTTGATCTTTTCGCTCTAAATCCTCATGTGTAAGATGACCAGCGACAGCACGACTTCCTAAAAGGCCAAACCCGAACCGAGTACCCTCCTCATCCTTAAACGCAATAACTTTCACTGGATGGCGAAGATTGATTCCTTGTTCCTGAAGTGACTGCATGACTTCAATACCAGTCAAAACACCTAGGGCACCATCAAACTTGCCCCCGTTTGGAACAGTATCTACGTGAGAACCTATTAAAATAGTTGGTAAATCCTCTTCACCAGCTTTTGACCCTATCAAATTACCAACAGCATCATAAGAAACCTCTAATCCAGCTTCCTCCATAAACTGTTTTACTTTCTCATTGGCTGCATGCTCTTCCAACGTATAAGAAAAGCGATTCACCCCATCATCGACCGTTTTCCCAATCAAAGCAAGCTCTTGAATTCTACTCCAAAGACGTTCACTATTTACCATATCCACATGCCTCCCTTTAATACGTTAGTGTACTACACTCGACCGTGCATGTCATCAATCGAAATTTGTCGAATAGACTTCACACTTTATTTCAGTAAGGAATCTATATAATATATAATGTAAGAATAGAGTTATGATATATGGCCAAACTGGCTAGTAGTTGGCTATATCCAGATTGATTCAAAAGTAGGAAAGGAGTGCAGCAAATGTACTTGACGGTAAAAGAAATTGCAGAATATTTATCTCTGGAAGAATCTTATATCGAGAACCTAATCCTACAGAAGAAAATTCGAGCTGTTCATGATGGGGAACAATACCTAGTAAATAAAGAACAATTCAATTTACACTTGGAGCAAATGGAGCAATATAAGAAATTGATGGCTGAATATTTGAGTGAGCCCATTCCAGAGGATTCTGATGTGAAGGATGAAGATTAGCACATTTTTTTAGAAGTATAGTTTTCAGTCGTTTGGGGAAAATGAAACAAACTTCCCAAGAACTGGAGATGATGGAATGGCTGATCAAAAAAATAGAAACAATCAAGGCTCTGAGAAAGAAGAAATCGTGAAGCACAGGACTTTGCATTTAGGTACTGTAGAGTACAGCTTACAGGACGTTTCTTATGCACCTGGTGAAAACAGTTATTTAAATGAACATTCTGAGGGGGAGTCTGAAAATGAAGAATAAACAGTCGGGTAGTAAGAACAAGACGGACTCTTTTAAAATGAAAGATCATGAATTCTCCGAAGAGTTATCGGACGGCGGAGAAAGAGATGAAAACATTAGAAGGCTCTCTAGGAAGAAGTAGACACTGTGTAGGCGGTGTCTTTTTTTATTGGGAGGTTTTCACCCCATTCACACAACCCTGAATAAATTTAAACAAACGTTTGTTTAAATTTGAAAACCGATATAGGTTAGGGATTCAGCCCTGGAATTGCACCTTCATCCTCAGAATTGCACCTTCAGCCCTGGAATTGCACCTTCACCCTCAGAATTGCACCTTCAATCCGGCAATTTATATATATTTAAAATCAGCGCAAAAAATTAAAGGAATCTTCCTTCGAGTGTCGAAATAAAAACTAATACATTCTGAAGGGAGTTATTGCGTGTGAGCCAAAACCTGAGTGTTATGAAAGAAACTGTTCAACAATTAGTACCTGAAGCCATTGAGAAATTAAAAGATTATTTGAGGTTGCCAACGATATCTGCCCAAAAAAAATCCATTCCTGAAACCGTTCAATTTGTTACTGACATGATCATTGAAGCAGGTGGTGAATACAAAATTTTAGATGATCTTGGAGGTAATCCTGTTGTTTATGGATTTTTCCAAGCAGGGGAAAACGGAGATTCCACTAAAACTCTATTATTCTATAACCATTACGATGTTCAGCCACCTGAACCATTTAATGAATGGGAATCAGAACCCTTCGAAGCCACTATTCGCGATGGAAAGATATTTGCACGTGGTGTAGCAGACAACAAAGGGGACCTGGTTGCACGATTAACAGCCATCAAAACACTTCGACAAGTAGAAGGTGGTTTACCTTGCAATATTAAATTCCTCATTGAAGGGGAAGAGGAAATTGGTAGTCCGAATCTACCATTATATATGGAAAAGTACCACGAACTTTTCCAAGCCGATGCATGTATTTGGGAGTTCGGAGGAAAGGACGAGAAAGATCGAATTAGTATGGTGGCTGGGATTAAAGGCATGGCTTACATGGAACTAAGTTGTGTTGGTGCTGATATTGATATGCACTCCTCTGTTGGTGCATATGTGGATAATGCAGCATGGCGTCTGGTGCAAGCGTTAGCTACTATGAGGAATCAAGATAATGAGATTTTAGTAGAAGGTTTCTATGATGGGGTTGTTCCCTTAACAGAGGCCGAAATTAAAGCAGTTGAAGCCCTTCCTTTCAATGAAGAATCGGTCAGTAATCTGTATGGTTTAAAACGCCCACTCATTACAAAAGCGAAAGGAATCGACCCAAGAGTTGCAATGGTGGCTCAACCGACGATGACGATTTGCGGTATTGAAAGCGGGTATACCGGAGAAGGCGCAAAGACAGTTTTACCTAAAAATGCAAAAGTGAAACTAGATTGCAGACTTGTTCCCGGACAAGACCCAGAACATATATTTGAAAGTATTCAAGCTCACTTGCAGAAAAATGGCTTCCATGATGTTAAAGTAGAATTATTAACTGGTCAAAAAGCATACAGATCTGACTTTAGCCATCCATTTGTGGCACATGTAATGGACACAGCTCGTGAGGTGTACCAAAAAGATGCTGTGTTAGCACCTAATTCAGCGGGTACGGGACCTATGTATATTTTCGGCAAGCACCTGCAACTTCCTATTGTTAGTACAGGGGTTGGCTGGGTTGGCTCAAAAGCACATGCTCCGAATGAATCGGTCCGTTTGCAGGATTTTGAGCAAGGAATTTTACACATGGCTCATATGATGTCTGGGTTTGCTGAGGCTTTGAATCAACAAGAACAGAGTTTAGAAGCATAGTATTTTTATAAAAAGAAAAACCAGAATGATCCATCACATTTCACCATTAGAAAGGAACAAAACGATGAAACAAGATTTAAAAAATCACTTAGAATCATTAAAGACAAGCCTTTGGGACATGAGCGATTACTTATACGAACACCCTGAATTAGGGGATCAAGAATTTAACTCGATGAAGTTACTAGTCGAATACTTAAAGGAACATAACTTCACTGTTGAAACAGGAATCGTGGATAGACCGACTGCTTTTAAAGCTGTTTATGACAGTGAAAAAGAGGGACCAACAATTGCTTATTTAGCTGAATATGATGCCCTGCCTGAAGTGGGTCATGGATGCGGACACAATATGATAGGTACCATGAGTGTTGGTGCAGGTGTGTTGTTAAGCAAAGTAATTGATGAAATTGGGGGCCGTGTGGTTGTGTTAGGTACCCCGGCAGAAGAAACCAATGGGGCAAAGGTTCCAATGGCAGAACAAGGGATTTTTGATGACATTGATGTAGCGATGATGCTTCATCCTTCTGGAGAATCCTATGAGAGTGGGGATTCGCTTGCCATGGATGCCCTACAATTTGAATTCCGTGGTAAAACGAGTCATGCAGCAGCATCACCGGAAAAAGGAATTAACGCCCTAGATGGTGTCATTCAATTATTCAATGGTATTAACGCACTTCGCCAGCATGTTACTTCTGACGTCCGCATACACGGAATCATTACAGAAGGTGGAGTAGCAGCAAACGTAGTGCCAGATAAGGCAGTTGCTCAATTCTATGTAAGAGCCAAGGACCGTGACAACTTAAATGAAGTGGTCCAAAAGGTTAAAAATATCGCAGAAGGGGCTTCCTTAATGACAGGAGCTTCAGTTCACATCAGTAACTATGAGCTAAGCTACGATAACATGATTACAAACCAAACGTTGTCCGAAATTTTCACCGAAAACCTATTAGGTGCTGGTGTGAAAAAGGTGCATAAATCAGCAAGTGGATCAGGCTCACTCGACATGGGAAATGTCAGCCACGTGGTGCCTGCCATCCATCCATATATCGGTTTAGATAGCCCTGGATTAGTCGGTCATACCCGAGAATTCGCAAATCTAACCATAACCGAAAACTCACACCGAATCCATGCAATGGGTGTACTGGCCCTTGCATCTACAGGATATGACCTTATCACAAACAAAGAACTGTTTGACAAAGTAGCAGCTGAATTCGTGGGACAGAGGGGACAGGTTTAGTGTCCCACAAATCTCCCTCTTAATGAGGGGGATTTTTTTTGTGCATGAAGAACGTCTGAGTTCGGAAAACTGGTGATAATTTCAGATAACACCAAGCTGAGTTCCGAAATAAGACGTTTAACTTCTGAATAAATCTCTCTAACTTCTGAAAAGAGGTCACTGAGTTCTGAATTAGGAGTTATAAGTTCTGAAAAAGGCATTTTTACTTCTGAATAAAGTCCTCTGAGTTCCGAATTAGCAATCAAAACTTCTGAAAAACATTCATTGACTAGCCCGAACCAACAACCGGATCTTCTAATTAACCTCAAAAGCCGGCTACTCTATAAAAAATCTCATACACAAATGCACCCAGCTGTAAATACCAGTGATTTAAGATGCAAAAAAGGACCGCCCCTTTTGAGTCCTATAAGGAACAATCCTAAATTGCGCGCATCTCCCAATAACCTAAGAATACCTCTTCACAGGCTCTCTCATTAAAACAGTTACCCCAATCTTTTTACAAATGGTTAAATAATGCATCAAGGCCACGAGAACCGCACCCGTATTCATTCCAATGATCACACCCTCCATTTGTAGCTCTTGGATTGACCCTAAGACATACATGAGAACAAATGAAATGATGGTAGACCATATTTGATGATAAAAAGCATCAGATACTAATCCCAAACCAATTAAAAACGCCTGCATTGGAATGATGAAGAAATGGAACAAAAAGTACGGCCAAAGGATTTGCAGATATAATTCAGCTGAATTAGATTTGAAAAATAGTTGAGTAAGAGGTTCCGCAAAGATATAGAACACAATCACTGCAGGAATTCCATAAAGTGCAGTGAACCTCATTACTTTCTGTAACAAGCTCTGAAGCATGGCATAATTTTTGTCAGCATGGGCTTTTGAAACAGTTGGGATTAAGACAATCAACAAGGAATGAGCGATAAAGGCTGGGAAGAAGCCTATGGACAGTGCTACCCCAGCTAGCAAACCAAAATGCTCTGTAGCTAACCCTGCTGACAATCCCGAAGCCACTAATGCAGCTTTAATTAAGAACGGTTGAACAGCATGAGAAACAGAATGGAAAATACGTAGCCCAGTGGTCGGGACGGAAACAGATAACAAATTTCGCCGAACAATTTTCTTATCTAAATAGGATATAGGTCTTCTGTTTAATTCTTTGAGTTGTAGGATGTAGTTGACTCCCAGGTACCCAAGAACGACAAGATCTGCAACTACAATCGTACATAGTGCAACGAGAATGGATGTATTGGTCTCAAATTCAAGCAATCTATAAATAAAAACCAAAAGTAGCAACTGGACAAATTTTCGTAAAAAGTTCGAGAATGCTATTTTCCCCATGGCGTGCGTTCCCATAAAATATCCGCGGGTAATCGAAGTCAGTGAGATGATCGGAATTAGGGCAACGACAATCCATCTGACCATCGGATGGTAGTCATCAAATACAGGTATGTAAGGTAAAACTAAGACCGCCACAATCAACAACGCTCCTGTAAACAGAACGGTAAGGCTCGTTGCATGCTTTAACATACTTCGATGATATCGTTCTTCTTGTTCCGCAGCGAATTTTGATATGGCAATCGGGAGTTCTAAGCTGGCTAAAATGACAATCAGGAAAATGGAAGGAAGAATAGACATATAGAGACCCATTCCTTTTTCTCCGAGTTCTCTCGCAAGAACCATATTCACTAAAAACTCGATACATTCACCAATGAACGCAGCAATGATTAACAAGAGAGTGCCTTTAAAAAATGTTCTCATGGTTGTCTCCTTTTCTCTATTAACGGGAGGTGCTCCCTTGATTGAGTATAAATATTAACGATACTATAAAGATATGAGACAAGTTGTACAAGTTATGACAAGAAGTGTGATGGGGGAATACTCGTAATGAGATTTCACAAGGGGGAATAGGATGTTAAAGGTAGATAAGCGAACGGCCCGGAGATTTTTACTCCAGAAGCAAAGGTTAAGGGGGAATGAAAATCACAGTTTCACCTCAAATCCAACAGAGGTTTTAGAAATGATTCGTTCTCTAGAATGCCTTCAAATTGACCCTGTAGCGGTAGTAGGTCAGAACCAACACTTAGTTCTCAATGCGCGAATTCAAGGATACAAACCGGAGCATTTGACGGAACTACTAGGCGAGGGAAAAGTCATTGAATATAAAGCCAATGAGGCGTCTGTTATTCCAATGGAGGATTATCCTATTCTAGAACCTATTAGGGCGAGAATGCGTGCTGGTCTACAGGAAAGAATTGAAGCACTTGGACCAGTGGTTGAACATGTGCTACACAGGCTGCAAAAAGAAGGGCCACTTCCATCACGTGCTTTTAAATCGGATATAAAAGTCCATGGTTACTGGGATAACAAGGCTCCCAGTACAAAAGAAACATCACATGCCCTGAATTTGTTAATGGATACTGGAGATATCCGAGTCGTTGGGCGTGTTGGAACAGAACGTTACTTTGGCATATCTGAATTAACGGTTCCTAAAAAGATTCTCCAGCAGACAAAAAAGTTAACACTCGAGGAAGCAAAACAAGGGTTGATTGATAAATACATAAAAGCTTACCGAATTTTTGATGCAACGGATCCAAGGTTCGGATGGCAAAGAATGAAGGCTGTCGATAGAAGAGAAGAAATAGAACGACGTGTTCAAGAAGGCAAGCTGGTTCCGCTTGAAATAGATGAAGTAAAAAGGTCTTATTTTATCCTTTCAGAGGACGTCCCGGTTATTCAAGATATTGCTAAAGAGTCGTCAGTGGATACGGATCTAGCCGAAGGACCAATCCGTTTTTTACCTCCTTTAGATAGCCTTTTATGGAGAAGAGAACGAGTCGTGGATCTCTTTGATTTTTTCTATAAGTGGGAGATTTATATTCCGAAAGAAAAGCGGGAATTTGGGCCGTACACCATGCCAATTTTAGCAGGTGACCAGTTAATCGGAAGAGTAGACCCTCGAGTGGATAGAGAAAACAATCAGTTAGTGATTCAAATTTTCAAGCTAGAGCCACATATTAAAAAGACTCCAAAGCTAAGAAAAGCCCTTCAAGTTACCTTAGAACAATTTGCAGGTTCCTTGGGTGTAGAGAAAGTAATCGTTGAAAAACCTTATAAAATATAGAAAAAAGTTTAAACAAACGTTTGTTTAATTATTGGGAAACATCATTTAAACAAACGTTTGTTTAATTTTTTGGAGCAGTTCTTAGAGGGCTTTGTTAAAATAAAGAAAACTGGAAAATAGGGGAAAGGGGAGAAGGGATGAACAAGGAAAATAAATTCATCGGAAAATTTGTAAATGAAATGTACGCCATTTTACTTGGGATTGGCATCAGTAATATTATTTTTGTCCAACAGATAGATTTAAAAGATTTTAGTCAATCTATTATGGCGCTATTTGTTATTTCAGTCGCCCTCGTGTATTGGTGGGACTGGAGTGAGTATGTAGAAAGTGATGTCCGAACAACGAAACGTGAATTTATTATTGATTTTTTAATTCTACTAAACATTGAAATGTTATTTGCTTATTTTTATGACTTGAAAGGACTTGCTGTTGCTTTTATTGTCTTAGGATTTTTAGATCTAGCGTGGGTCATTAATAACCAGTATGAAGCAAAAAAGGCAGGAACTTTTCAAAAAAATAGGGCTAAAACTTGGATTCTAGAAAAATGTATAGTGATTGCTATTTATACGTTTAGTTGGTTGCTCATTAGCTTTACCTTTGTATCCAACTATCATCTCCTTCAAATGATTTGTGTCATATTTAGCTTTATCCTAGTGCGTAATGTAGGGTTCAATAATGTGAAGGATTCGAGGGAATTCTCTTTTCACAAAGCTTCTTACCAGGATATTCAAGATATTGTGGATATCAATAACTCTTATTTTGACGGTGGCGTTCATACCGGCGGTTTCCTAATGAAAAAAATAATCCCAAATGATGTACGGAAGGCGATTGATTTTCAAGAGAGAGTGTATTTTGTAGCGAAGGATAGCAAAGGACAAACAGTTGGCTATATTGAATTGAACTCTGCTTTTCCTGTTGAAGTACTAGGCGATTTAGAAGGGCTTTCTCAAGAAGAACAAGAATCCATTTTGAGTAATCAATACTATATCGAGCAGGTTGCAATTAAAGAGGATCAGCAACGCAAAGGCATTGGATCGTACTTATATAATCAGGTGCTGCAAACATTTCCAGACAGGAATTTTACAGCATTTGTTGTAAGCCAACCTATTCGAAACGACAGTTCCATCCGCTTCCATCGAAAAGTTGGTTTTAAGGATGCTGCCCTATTTAAAAAGGATCAATATGCAGGGATGAGTCCTTATGAAAGCATTCTTTTTATCAAAACTTCCGAACAACAAAGTGAGGAAAGTACACTCGCGAGTTAGTCAGTATACGCACCTACTAATTTGTACTATAATGATGGGATGTCACCAATAGATTGACCGGAAGGATTGTTAAGTGTGGAATCTCAATATTGGAAAATAGATGAAGTCGCGCATGAATTATCAGTATCCGTAGCAACCATCCGAAACTGGATAAGGTCTGGCAGAATCAAGGACTTTCATAAAGAAGGAAAGGTACTTCTTTTTAATAAAAAGGAAATCGAAACTTTAAAGCTTGATATAGCAGAAGGAACATCCAATCGATTAAAAAGTAGACGAAATAAGAAGATGGTACAGGGGAACATAATCCCAAGCGAATATGTTACATATAAACCTTACTTAGGAGCTATTGAGGACATCCTCGTTATTGCGAAGAAAATGAAGCATGAACAGGCTGTATCTCTCGTTTTGTTAGAGATTGCTCTTCACTTTCTGTTGCAGAGAAAAAAAGTGGAGTGTAAGGGTGTAGAGCCTGAAAGTTTGGTCGGTAGAATGGTTCGTGAAGAATTGATGATCCCGAGCTCTATCCAGAAAAATTTGCTGAGGCTTTATGATATCCGTTCAGGCACCATTTCAGAAGAGGACATAGGCTTTTTAAGCGAAATTCGTAGCATAGAGCTGCCTTTTGTGGAGGGGGAAGACTTTTTAGGATTAGCCTATATGTCTCTAGCCGCTTCAAAAGAAAGAAAAACAAGTGGTCAATACTATACCCCTTCCAAGGTAGTAGATGTCACTATTCAACAAAATGCTGAGAAGGTTTACCAGCGTAAAATAGGGGAGAGTTTGAAGGTAGTAGACCCATGCTGTGGTTCGGGAAACTTTTTAATCAAGGTATTTCTTTGGTTAAAGCAGGAGCTGTTGAGTGAAGGGCACAGTGTCCAAGAGGCAGAGGAATTGTTAATTAAAGAGTCTATCGTAGGCTATGATATTAACCCGATTGCTGTAGCTCTATGCTCGATTAACTTATTGCTACTGACAGAAACGAATGAGATTACGAGTGAACCAAAGATTACTTGTAAAAACACCCTATTCGAACACGCTCCGTCACTATTTACAGTAAATGAGGAGTTCGACTGGGTTATAGGAAACCCTCCATGGGGATATAGCTTCTCGGACCAGGAGAAGCAAGAATTAAAGGCTGCCTTTTTAACAAGTGGAGATTCGATTGAATCCTTTTCTTTATTTATTGAAGCGAGTATAGATATGCTTAAACAGGGAGGAACCCTTACGTTCGTACTGCCAGAGTCGATATTGAACATCAAGGTACATGGGACGATTCGAGAGTTCATTTTAAAAAATACAATGATTGAAGATATCACCTTATTGGGGCGTGAATTTTCCAATGTGTTTACTAATACTTTGACCTTAACCCTTTTAAAGGACAAGGTCGAAACTCATAAAGTGAAGGTCATAGATTCAGAGAAAGTCTATGAGGTCTCTCAGCAGCTCTTCTTATCAAATGATCATTTTATTTTTAATGTGCTATCAGATAATGAAATCCAAAAGGTGCTGGATCACATTAGAGCATTTGAAAATGTCTTTTATTTAAAGGATAAAATTCATGCGGAGTATGCGCTTGGAATCGTGACGGGTGATAATAAAAAGTATGTCTCTAACGAACAATTGGAGAATATGGAGCCCATTTTGACCGGAAAAGATATTTTTAAATTTAATTACGTTCATTCAGGTAAATTTGTTGAATTTTTACCAAGTGAATTTCAACAAGTAGCCCCAGAAAGACTTTATCGAGCTCCGGAAAAGCTGTTTTACCGTTTTATCAATAAGGAATTGATTTTTGCCTATGATGACAGAAAGACCTTGTCATTGAATAGTGCAAATATCTTGATTCCTAAACATGATCAGTACTCCGTGAAATATGTAATGGCTGTGTTGAATTCTAGGGTTGCTCAGTTTTTCCACACGTTTATGTTTTCACCACTAAAGGTGCTGAAGAGCCATATTGAGTCAATTCCGATTCCAATGTGTACAGATGAGGAACAGGCTGAAGTGGTAGAGCTTGTTAAACTCCTGTTAGAAAGTCGTGATGAGGTAGAGCGTCTGGAATTGTACAATCAGTTAGATGAGCTGATTTCTGGATTGTATGAGTTGGATGAGGATACAAAATTGTTGATTAAAGAGAAGGTTGAAGATAGTAAGTTTTTGACTGGGAAAAATAAATAGTTTGGGTGATGTCTGTCTGGTTGAGTTATGTAACCGACAGGCATCTTTTTTTCCCAATCACGAAACCCTACTATTCCTTCACAACTAGCCCAATCATCCTTGCAAATCCAATCGCCTGCTCTGGTGAGACTTTACATCCGTCTAGATCCTCCAGTGTTACAATGAGTCTTTCAAATGTTGAAGTACTAATGTCAATGCCTTTTAAGGGAGCTCGGGAAAAGTTCACTTCATGTAGATCACATTGAGAAAAGTGAATGTTTTTAAATTTGCATTCGTAAAAATCCGCATTTCGTAAGGAACATTTTTCAAATGTGACATATTTTAGATTACTGTATCCAAATGCACCTAAATTCAAGTTGCAACCATTAAATAAAACATTACCAAACGTAGACTCAGCTAAGTTAACGCCTAGTAACTTTGAATCCTTAAATTCTACTCGATGTATAATCGCTTCAAACAGGTTTGCATTGGAGAGGTCACAGTTTTCAAATGTGACATCTGTCAGCTCCATATTATTAAAATTCACATCAATAAACGTAACGTTTCTAAAAATCACGTTTGATATATCCACTTTGTCGATTGTTTCTCGTTCAATCGAACAATCTTGGATGATAGAGTTCATTAAAAAGGGATCTTCGTTTCCATATATGTCATGAAAGCTGCCTTGTTTAATATGGGTGGGAATTTTAGGTTTGTCCATCTTAAATTTCTTATCCATTTTTCATCGCCTTTTCTAAGTCTCTTAACTTTAACGATAACATAGAATACAACTTTTCCCATTAAAAAAGGCGAACCCTAAAAAGGAATTCGCCAATATAACCTATTTCCCCGAATGCACGATCTTAACATTCGATTCTTCATCTGAATGGAACTTTAAGATCTCACCGAGTTCTTCGTACGTAAGCTTTTGATCAAAGAAGTTCTCTAGATGAAATTCATATGTCTTGTTATTTAAATGGAACTGTCCTTCTCCGACATTCCCTTTATGCTGCTTATTCGAATAGTTAATAGCTTTCGTTAAGTCATCTGGAGTCAGCTTGAAGATCACCACGACATCTGAAAAGAACACGCCATAGTAAAGTAAATCAAACTCAGAAGGTTTAACCTGCTGGATATTACAATCAAATTTATTCTTATGCCACTCAGTGGATGGGAACATTCTGCTTGTAAAGTCTGAGACATTTTCTAAGACTTGTAGAACGTTTTCTTCGTTTATGGAATCTTCTTTTCGTTGACCTCTAGAGAATTTCACTTCAACTCTTAGGGCTTGGTGGGGATCGTAAAGATCATGAAACTGGTTTAATCCCTTTTTAAACGCAAGAAGTTTTTGAATCATAATTTCTGCAACACTACCAAATCGACGTGTATATAATGAAAAAATTCCATTCCTAATTTGCTCGCCACTGGCCATATTTTAACCTCCTTCATCAATCCTTACATATCATACCATAATGTTGAAGATTGATAGGAAAGTATAATTTACCATAGATTTTCAATGCTTACGATGAATTGAGGGAGTTGAGCTAGGTCTACATTACCTCCCGAAATAACGGTGACAACCCTTTTACCTTTGAGACCAAGCTTTCCAGATAATGCTGCAGCGACAGTCGTTGCACTTGATGGTTCAATCATTTGCTTCATTCTTTCTAGTACGAGGCTAAAAGCCTGTTTAATTTCATCTTCACTTACAAGGACAAGGTCATCTAGATATTTTTGCAATACAGGGAAAGTAAGGTCTCCTGGTTGGTTTGTGCGCAAGCCGTCTGCAATCGTTGTCGTAGCTGGAATGGAGGTGATTTTTCCTTTTTTTAAAGACAAGTAGGTGTCATTAGCAATCTCAGGCTCTACTCCAATGATCTTTACTTTTGGATTTGATTCTTTAATTGCAGTTAAGACACCAGAGATGAGACCGCCTCCACCAACAGGAACCACAACAGCATCGACATCTTTTATTTGGTCTAAAATCTCAAGTCCAACTGTACCCTGGCCGGCCATAATAAAAGGATCATCATATGGAGGAATAAACACGCCATTTTTTTCCTCAGCTATATATTTGGCACGAGGGAGACGTTCCCCTGAGGTTGTCCCGCACTTTTCAATTTTCCCACCATAGGATTCGATAGCATTGATTTTACATTGGCTTGCATCTACCGGTACCACAATGGTTGCAGGAATATGTAGCTGGTTTGCAATGTAAGATACGGCTTGCCCATGGTTTCCGGAGGATGCAGCTGTAACGTGTTTTGCACCATCCAGTGCAGCTTGTTTGACGCGGTTAGTTGCTCCGCGAATTTTAAAAGAACCCGTTTTTTGAAGGTGTTCTGCTTTGAAGTAAAGCTGATTCCCACACATTTCAGAAAGTAGCTCTGACGTTAATACAGGTGTAACTCGGGTAATGTCATTAATGTTTTCTCGTGCAGTCTGAACATCTTTTAACGTAATCATTTACTGGCCTCCTTCTTCTTTAACAGCAATGACAAAATCAATTTCAACTGAGGTGTTACTTGGGAGTTCGGCAGCACCAATGGCTGTTCTTGTGTGACGCCCTTTTTCACCAAAGATCTGCTCCAGTAATTCTGAAGCAGCGTCTAATACTTTAGATTGTTGACTGAAACCTGGGGCTGATTGCACATAACCAGTTATTTTAAGCACTTGTTCTACGTTGTCTAAACTACCAATGGCAGCTTTTAAGCAGCTAAGTCCCTTTAATACGGAGAGTTTAGCACTCTGCTGGGCTTGTTCAATCGTGACGTCTTGTCCCACCTTACCGGCAAAAGGAACAACTCCGTCTATTCGGGGAACTTGTCCACTTATATAGGCCACTCCACGGTGGATAACTACCGGTACATATTCATAGAGTGGGGGAGTCGGTTCAGGTAACACTAGACCAAGCTCTTTTAATCGCTGTTCAATCATTCTGGGATTCTCCTTTTCTATTAAATAGGGGAAGGTGGCGCTGGTTCTATAGAAAAATGGTTCGTCAGTTCGGGCTATCCGAGCGTATTTCTGAGCTATCCGAGCGTATTTCGAACTTATTCGAGCGTATTTCTTCAACTCTTATTTTATACTGCCGACCAATAAGCCATCTTGCGTTCATGGTGCAACCACTAAGTAGGAGGGGTGGGACAGGAAACCTGTCCCCCTGTCCCACAGGGAACCGCCCCCTGTCCCTAGTACAGTTTTCCTTGTCTGAATAGGACCGTTGATAGTTTCATTACGGCATGGATGAAGCAGTTTTGACGCAATGGGAAGGGATCACCAAAGTATTGTGGGAGGATGGTGTCCATGGTTGTTCTCATTTTATCGAAGAGGAGATTAAAGACCTCTTCTTCCGTGTAAAATTGAGTTTCGCGCCCTTGTAACCATTCGAAATAAGAAACAATAACTCCTCCTGCATTGGCTAAAATATCTGGAATAATAATGACGCCTTTATCACTTAAGTATTTATCAGCATCACCTGTAACAGGGGCATTAGCACCCTCTACGATGATGTTTGCCTTTATTGATTCCATATTCCCTTTGTGTATTTGGTCTTCTAAAGCTGCTAAGATTAAAACATCCACATCAAGTGAAAGGACATCGTCTCGGTCACGAACATCTGCTTTAACCCCACTTTGTTTTAGTTCTTCCTCATTTTTAGGAAGGTCACCTCTGTTCGTTGTGACAAATTGGACAAGTGCCGGAATATCCAATCCTTCTGAGTTATATAATGTGACGTTTCGA
Source organism: Bacillus carboniphilus (assembly GCF_039522365.1). Taxonomy (GTDB): domain Bacteria; phylum Bacillota; class Bacilli; order Bacillales; family JC228; genus Bacillus_BF; species Bacillus_BF carboniphilus. Next base: position 54,885 of record NZ_BAAADJ010000018.1, read on the forward strand.
TCACTAACAGAAACGACTTTGTTTTGTAAATGAGTGCAGTTATAAGCTTCTAAAGCAGCAACTGAACCGACATTACCAAACCCTTGAATAGCGATATTTAATGGTTTGTAGTGGTAAGAAAGAGCCGTTTTGGCAAATGGGTTATCAGTATTTGCTAACCATTTCTCTTGAGTAGTAAGGAAGTCGTGAATTAAATAACGGAATGTAAAATACACACCCTTACCTGTGGCTTCTCTTCTTCCTAGAGAACCACCATTGACAATGCTCTTTCCAGTAAAACTGCCTCGATAAGGTGTTCCAGGGCGAATACTTTTATATTCGGCCATCATCCAGTCCATTTCTCTGTCACCTGTTCCAACATCAGGTGCAGGAATATCTTTGTCAGGACCTAGGATATCACTGAAGTATTGAACGTATTTTTTACAAATGGAGTGTAATTCTTTGATGGATAATTCTCGGGGGTTAATAACAACTCCACCTTTACCTCCACCGAAGGGAACATCGTGAAGTGCATTTTTTAAAGTCATTAAAGCAGCTAGGTTGGTAACTTCTTCTTCGTTAACAGACTCATGGAAGCGAATACCACCTTTAAAAGGACCAAGAGCATTATTATGCTGAACACGATAGGCAGGTATTCGGACAACCCGACCATTGTCCATTGGAATTCGAAGAAAGGATTTATGAATGTGATTAGGTGTAGAAAGTATTGCAGCCAATGAAGTAAAAGCTTGCTTACGACCTTGACCTTGTAATTCTGGTAAAAAGGATGGATCTTCTAATAAGGCTTCTAAAGATTCTTGAACAATCGTACCCGTTTGACTTGCCATACATATTACCTCCAATATAAACTTCTTCCAAAACTTAACATGCTCATTTGAATTGTAACACTTTTATAACCTTATATGAAAAGGATAGGTTTGATGTAAGAAGGCAATAAATTGGTATTGCATTCCATTTCCCCCAATGCTAATATTTAGAGAGTCGAAATAATAGTTTCAAAGGGGGATATGTTTTGAAGCCAAGTCAAAAAGAACCCTTGTGGACACGTTCTTTTATTATGCTCATGGTTGGAAACTTATTCGTATTTATGTCCTTTCAAATGCTGATTCCGACCATGCCTCCATATATCAAATCACTAGGAGCAACTGGTTTTGAGATTGGGCTTGTGACCACTTTATTTTCAATAGGTGCCGTCCTAAGTCGTCCCTTTATCGGTTTTATGCTCCAATACAAGGCACGGAAGCCGCTTGTATTATTTGGTGCTATTCTCTTACTCATCATTACATTTGTTTACCCTTTATCTCAAATTGTATTCATCTTCTTATTTTTCCGTCTGGCCCATGGACTTGCATGGGGCTGGTCAACGACCGTAAATGGAACAGCAGCAGTGGATGTGGTTCCTAATTCAAGACTGGGGGAGGGGATGGGCTACTTCGGACTCTCGGTTACCTTAGGAATGATTATTGCTCCAAGTCTTGGAATCTATCTATATCAGGTCACTTCATTTACAAACCTTGTGTATATATCAGGTATGCTTGGTATTATTTCCGTTATCTTATTGTCCATTGTCCGGTACCAAACACCAGAGGATGTTAAACAAACGAAGAAAGAAGAGCTAACATTTTCATATATTGGATCATTAGTCGAAAAAACGAGTTGGTATCCCGCTGCCATTACGATGGCTGCTACATTTGGATATGGATCCATTATCACCTTTATTGTCATATTTGGGGAGGAACGTGGAATAGAACAGATTTTTCTATTTTACTTAGCGAATGCCATTATGGCTTCGATATCTCGTCCAGTTGCTGGAAAGTGGTTTGATGAGAAAGGGCCAAAAGGATTAGTCATCCTATGTACATTGATTGCTTTTAGTGGGATGTGGGTGCTGTCGTTCGCTTATACTGGACTACACATTGCGGTTGCAGGAGCCTTATTTGGAGTCGGATTTGGTTCTTTAATTCCAACCCTCCAGTCATGGACCCTATCTCAAACGCCTTCAAATAGAAGAGGCGTTGCAAACGGTATGTTCTTTTCTTCCATCGACCTAGGGCTAGGTTTAGGAGGACTTGTCTTCGGAATTATAGCCCCGTTTGTGGAGACTGGAACACTTTTTCAAATTTCTAGTACCTTTATGATTGTAGCAGCAGTACTTACTGTTTTTGAGGGGAAAAGAAGAAGAAGAGTACCACAGCAAGCAGTTTCATAATGAAAACATCCTACCGTAGTGGTGGGGTGTTTTTTTTATGGACTAGTGTAGAGAGTCGTTTAACATTTTTTTGATTAAAATCATTAGAGTTATCTTTTTTGAGAGTTTACTGTTAATTTATGGAATAAAACTCTTGGAAATGATATTTTCCGAGAGTTATTTTACATTTATTGGAATAAAACTTCTGGTAACCATTTTTCTGCATAAAAAAGGTACAGTCCCTCTCTCTGCAGAAATAGTATGTATAAACTATCTGAAAGAAGAGTGATATATGAACACCTCTTTTCGAAATTTTGTCATTTTATGGATTGGGCAGTTATGTTCGGTACTTGGTACTGGAATAACCCAATTTAGTTTGGGAGTTTGGATTTTAAAAGAAACGGGGTCTGTCACTCAGTTCGCCATGATCATGATGGCAGCAAGCTTACCGGGCATCCTAATTGCTCCCTTTGCTGGAGTGGTTGTGGACCGGTGGAACCGAAAATGGATAATGGTCATCAGTGACTGTATGGCAGGGCTTTCTACACTGGCGATTTTTATCTTGTATTCTTTTAACGCACTGGAAGTCTGGCATTTATTTATTACAGCTGCGATTGCGACGATGTTTAACTCCTTCCAAATGCCTGCCTATCAGGCATCGATTCCAATGCTAGTACCGAAAGAAAAATTGGATAAAGCAAATGGCATGGTACAGCTAACAGAAGCTCTTTCAATTGTAATTGCACCTATGCTAGCAGGATTTTTGTTTTACGCAATTGATTTAAACGGAATTCTAATCATTGATTTCGCTACTTTTTTTGTGGCAATCACGACTTTATTGTGTATTAAGTTTCCGGCTCTTCCATCGAAAGGTTCTTCAGAAGTTGAGGAAAAGACCTCATTTTTCAAAGAGGCTCTATTTGGATGGGAGTTTATTATGAAGCGCCCTGGCTTAAAAGGGTTCTTATTATATTTTGCCATTGTGAACTTGTTACTTGGTTTCTTTAATGTGTTACTTCAGCCATTGATTCTGTCTTTTTCGGATGAAAAAATGCTAGGTATCTCACTATCTTTGGCTGGAATTGGGATGCTCGTTGGTGGTGCCACGATGAGTATTTGGGGAGCTCCGAAAAACAGAGTGTTAACGGTACTAGGAACAGGTTTCGTTGGTGGAATCTTTCTAAGTATTGCTGGTTTAAAGGAATCGATTCTTTTGATTACATTGGGAGTCTTTTTTGTCTTTGTTATGATTCCTGTTGGGAATGCGGCTAGCCAATCTATTTGGCAAAGAAAAGTGCCACTTCATGTACAAGGAAGAGTTTTTTCCCTAAGAAGAATGATTGCAGTTTCTCTACAGCCCATTGCTTTTATATCAGCAGGACCACTTGTTGGATGGTTAGCCCCTCAAATGGAAGAGGGGGGAAGTCTTTCCGGTCTTTTTGGTAAATTAGTAGGCATGGGAGATGGAAGAGCCATAGGTTTATTGTTTGTTTTATTAGGAGTACTGTGGTCTTTAACCTCTATACTTCTCTACTTTAACCCTCGGGTGCGGAAATTAGAGGGAGAGTTACCGGATGTATTAGAAGACAGAGCTGTTGAAAATGAGGGGATAGCCGTTACGACTCAAGCTTAAACAATAATTGTTATAATGGTAAACAACAAGAAAAATGTAGGGGGTTCTGATTGCACTATGGTACAGGTAGATAACAATTTCGTCTCAATTTTTAACCGTCTTTTAGAAAACGAAGATGTAATAAGAGGGCTAGATTATCTTAAGAAGGACCATGATCATACAACAAAGGAGCAGATTGAATTAACAGCAATCTCAGCACCAACCTTCCAAGAAGAGGTTAGAGGAGAAGCTTACAAAAAGAAGCTACTAGAACTAGGAATAGAAGATATTCAAACGGACGAAGTGGGAAATGTATTTGGAATACGAAAAGGTAGCGGCACAGGACCACGATTAGTATTATGTGCACACTTAGATACTGTTTTCCCTGAGGGGACTGATACCATCCACAAAGAAGTGGACGGGAAGATTTATGCACCCGGGATTGCAGATGATGGTAGAGGTTTGGCAGCTGTACTAACGATTGTCCGTGCTTTAAATGCCGCTAACATTCAAACGGAAGGGGATCTAATCGTAGGTGCGACGGTTGGAGAAGAAGGCTTAGGGGATCTCCGTGGAGTCAAGGCTCTTTTCGAGAACCGGAATGACATGGATGGTTTTATTTCAATCGAGCCCGGTAACCCAGCTGGTGTCATTTATCTTGCAACGGGAAGTGCTCGTTACAATGTTACATACCAGGGTCCTGGTGGTCATAGCTTTGGTGCTTTTGGAACACCGAGTGCTGTCCATGCATTAGGTAGAGCTATTGCAATGTTAGCCGATATGGAAACGCCTAAGGAACCGAAAACGACATTCAATGTAGGAACAGTTACTGGAGGAACAACAGTAAATACCATTGCAGCAAGAGCGAATATGGTCATAGATCTCCGTTCCACGTCCCAAGAAGAATTAGCATTATTAGAAGATAGAGCACTGGCTATTATAAAAAAAGCTGCGGATGACGAAAACAATCGCTGGGGACAAGATGCCATTAAGGTAGATATTGAACTAGTTGGAAACCGACCAGCAGGCTCACAAAGTGAAGAATCGGCTATTGTCAAATCCTCGCTTGCTGCTGCACAAGTATTAGGATTTAGCCCAGTATTGGAGCAACCAAGTAGTACCGACTCCAATGTACCCATCAGTCTAGGGGTTCCAGCTGTAACCCTTGGTGGAGGCGGGAAATTTGGTGGGATACATACCAAAGAGGAATACTTTGATCCAACAGATGCTTACTACGGTCCACAAAAAATTTTACTCACAATCCTAGGTCTGATAGGGGTTGCGGGGGTAAGTAAGCCATTATTAGAAAAAAGATAATAAACGAAAGTCCACCGCTTATTTTAAAGCAGTGGATTTTCTTTTACGTAGGAGGAAGCCATGCGCGTTATTTCTATTTGTCCGAGTAATACGGAAATTGTTCAATATATTGGCAAAACGGAACATATGGTGGCAGTGGATGATTTTTCTGACTGGCCACCAGAAGTTAAAGGTTTACCGAGAGTAGGACCAGACCTTTCTATCAACATGGATAAAGTGGAAGAACTGAAGCCGGACCTTGTGCTAGCATCCTTAAGTGTCCCAGGTATGGAGAAAAACATTGAGGAGCTTGAAAGAAGGAAGCTGCCCTTTATTACGCTTAACCCTAACTCGCTAGATGAAATTGCTGACGATATCAAATCTATTGCAACGGCCATGGGGTATGAAAGACTAGGTGAGCAAAAATCCAAAGAGTTTATGAATGAAGTAAACCAATATCGTAATCAGGCACAAAAGGTAAAAAATAAACCCTCATTGTACTGGGAATGGTGGCCAAAGCCTGTATTCACTCCTGGTAAATTGAATTGGTTAACGGAGATCAGTAGGTTAGCAGGGGCTTACAATATATTTGAAACAGTTGAGCTTGCTAGTGTTCAAACCGATTGGGAAGATGTAAAGAAGCGAAATCCTGATTATATCTGCATGGTTTGGGTAGGGGTTAAGGAGTCCAAGATGAACCCAGAGTTAGTAAAGAAAAGACCAGGATGGCAAGAAATGAAAGCCATTCAACAGAACCAAATTTATGTATTAGAAGAGTCGCTCTATTGCAGACCATCACCAAGGTTACTAGAAGGATTAAAGAAATTGACGGATATCCTGAATGCAAAAAGGATTTAAGCCTACCGCTTAAATCCTTACTTTGTGCGCCCAGCATGGGTGCAATCTATAGGGTGCAAGTCCCGAACTGTGAAGGCAGAAGTAGCAGTAGCTTAACGCAAGGGTGTCCGTGGTGACGCGGAATC